>CAMOGG010000011.1 GCA_946614095.1 uncultured Caryophanales bacterium
TGCAATACCATTTTCAGCAACTTCATCCATATCATAAGTACGAATTTGTATTTCAAATAAATAGCCATCTATTCCAAATACTGTTGTATGTAAGGATTGATACATATTTGGTTTTGGCATAGCAACATAGTCTTTAAATCTTCTAGGAAGTGGTCGAAACTTCGAATGAATTAATCCTAAAGCTAAATAACATTCTTGTTCTGTATTAACAAGGATTCTTAAAGCTAATAAATCATAAATATCACTGAATTTCTTTCCTTTATTTAATTTATTATAAATACTATAAATACACTTTGCTCTTCCTTTAATCTCATGTGGTATATGATGTTCATTTAATAAATTTGTAACTTCTTGTTGCATATCATACACAGTTTTATCTCTCTCTAGTTTAGTTTTATTTAATTTTTCTGCTATATCATAAAAAACGTCTGGTTTTAAATAACGTAATGATAAATCTTCTAATTCACTTTTAATTTTATGAATACCCAAATGATGAGCAATTGGAGCTAATATTTCTAGAGCTTCTCTTGCTTTTACTTTTTGCCTGTCTTCTGGAATAGCCCAAAGAGTTCGAAGATTATGTAGTCTATCAGCTAATTTGATAATAATCACTCGAACATCTTCACTCATTCCAACAATAATCTTTTTATAATAATCGATTAAATAATCATTTTCTGTTGAAAAATGTATTTTACTAAGTTTAGTAACTCCTTGTACTAACTTAGTAATTTCTTCTCCAAAAGCATCACACATCTCATCCACAGTACAATCACAATCTTCTAATACATCATGTAATAGTCCAGCTGAAATCGTTTGATAATCTGCATAAATAGAAATTAATATCAAAGCTACATTCATTGGATGATAGATATAAGCCTCTCCACTCTTACGATACTGGCCTTCATGTTTTTCTTTAGCAAACACATAAGCCTTCTCAATAACAGCAAGTTGTTCTTCGTCTTCAATATAAGCATGTGCTTTTTCTAATATTTCATCAATTGTAATATCTTCCCTACTATGTGACAAAGAACTCATCTCCCCTCACTAACAATTTATTCCTTTTACCATTTTCTCCTCAAAATCATCTGTATAAACCTTTTTAGGTTTTGCTTTCTTTCCGATATTCTTCTTCTCCATTGCCATATAAATAACAGTTGCGATAAAGATAGAAGAATAAGTACCTGATAATAAACCAAATAACATAGCCATATTAAATGTAAAGATTCCACGTGATCCTAATAAAATTAAGATAATAACAGGAAGTAATGTAGTTACAGTTGTATAAATCGTACGAGTAAATGTTTCTTGAATACTACGATTACATATCTCTTCAAACTTCTCTGCGTTCATTTTAGTTCGATTAGCTTCTCCTAAATTCTCACGAATTCTATCAAAAGATACAATCGTATCATTAATAGAATATCCAATAATTGCTAAAATTGCTGCAATAAACATAGGATTTACTTCTAAACGGAAGATAGCAAACATACTAAACATCATTAATACATCATGAAGTAATGCTACTACTCCTCCTATTGCATAACTATATTTAAATCGAATAGAAATATAAACAATAATTCCAACTAATGCAATAACTACAGCCATAATTGCATTCTTAATTAATTCTTTTTGTACAATATTTGAAACAACACCAACGTTTACTTTAGCTTCATATTTATCAACAAAGTAATCTTCCACGTCTTTTACATTGTCTCCATCAATGGTTTTATCTAACGTTATATTAGCATCTTCTCCATTGATTTCAATAGACTCTGCCTTATAACCTAACTTTTTAATATCTGTTTGTAAATCTTTCTTTGTAATTTTCTTCTCACTCATAATATCAATAGAAGTTCCTGCTTTATAATCAATTCCAAGTACAAGCCCTTTAGTTCCTACAATAATTCCGCCAACTAAAAGTAATACTATAGATAACCCAATAAATGCCTTTTTATGTTGAAAGAAATTAACATTATGAAATTTATTGGGAACTCTCTCTTCATTCTTAGAAACATCTGGAATATCTTCTTCTTTAATATTAATAAATAACTTTGTTTTATCATTAAAATAATCTGTATGAATAAAGATTTTTAATAATGTTCTTGTTAAAAATACCATAGTAACCATCGTTACAAATACAGTAATCATTAACATAGTAGCAAATCCTTTAATGGTAGATTCTCCAAAGAAGAACATAATTAAAGCTACTATAAGTGTTGTGATATTAGAGTCGATAATTGCACTAAAGCTTGATTTTGCTCCTTCTCTAAATGCATTCGGTAAACTCTTTCCTTTTAGTAATTCTTCTCTAATTCTAGCAAATGTTATAACATTAGAATCTACTGCCATTCCAATACCTAGTACTAATGCTGCAATTCCTGGAAGTGTTAGAACTCCACCTATTACCCAGAATACAAAGAATACTAAGAAAGTATATAAGAACATAGATACTGATGATATAAATCCTGCAAAATGATAAATAAACATCAATAATATCATAATTGCTCCAACCGCAATAATTCCTGCTATCAAAGTTGTTTGTAATGTCTGACTACCAAAAGATGCTCCAACAGTATTAGAAGATATCTCTGTTAATCTACTTGGAAGAGATCCACTATTAATTAAATCTACTAAATTGTTGACTTCATCTTGTGTAAAATTACCTTGAATAATAACGTCACTCGCAAATCCTTGTGAAACAGTTGCTGCACTTAAACAATTAGATTCACTTGTTCCACATTGACCTTTTTCTTTTTCATAACTATCCATTAATTCGTTATAATCCAACCATATAACAATACTATTATTTTCTTGTGAACTTACTTTACTAGTTACTTCATAAAACTTATCTTTATCTTTTACTGTAAGTAATACTGCTGGATTACCAGAAGAATCTTGACTAACTTTAGCTCCTCCTGCTTTTAATACATCACTACTCATTAATAAATTATCTTCTGTATCACGGAATGATAAAGTTGCTACTGTTGATAATTGTGCTCTTGCTTCTTCAGGATTTTTAACTCCTGCTAGCTTTACACGAATCTTATCATTTCCTTCAATAATAATTTCTGGTTCACTAACTCCTAAACTATCAATACGCTTACTTAAAGTTTTATAAGTAGCTTTAATCTTTTCATTAGTCATTTTAGAACCATCAATAGAACTAGCTCGATACAAGATCTCAAATCCACCCTGTAAATCCAACCCAAATTTTAATCCCCCAAAAAGAGGAACAAACAAGAATCCAATTGCTACAACCAATATGATTAAAACAATGGAACGAACAACTACTTGTTTCTTTTCATTCTTTTGCTTTTTTTTCATGTTACCACCTCTACTATTTTTTATCGTTCAAAAAAGATTTTACTTCATCATATTCCACTTTCATAATATCTCCTACAATATCAGAAAGCATCAAATCAGTTCCATGTCTCCATCGATTAGATAAATACTCCCATATATCTTGTATCGATATATTATGGTATCCCATACGATAGAGTTCTGCTAAACGAGCTTCTAGTGCAGGTAAAACTCGTTCAAACAGTTCCTTTTCAGAGTGAAATTCATTCATCATAAAAAGTCACATCCTTTTTTGAACCATTACTATCATTATACCGAAATATAAAAGAAAATGAAAGTATTTCCCTTTCATTTTCATGATTTAT
Organism: uncultured Caryophanales bacterium; assembly: GCA_946614095.1. GTDB lineage: Bacteria > Bacillota_I > Bacilli_A > RF39 > UBA660 > UBA3789. Next base: position 3,666 of record CAMOGG010000011.1, read on the forward strand.
CTCTTTGCTCTAGGAAAACTATGATAATAAACTTCTTTCAATCGATCAGTCGTGACATGTGTATAGATTTGAGTTGCTTTAATACTTTCATGTCCTAATAACTTTTGAACAGTAAGTAAATCACATCCTTCATTTAATAAATGTGTCGCAAAACTATGACGAATCATATGAGGAGAAATTTTCTTATGTATCTCTGTTTTTTTAATTAATTGATCTAAAATATAACGAACTCCTCTCTCTGTTAAAACACCACCATTATGATTTAAAAATAAATAAGGACTATTCCCTATATTTAATCTCAAATAACCATCACTTAAATATTCTTTTAAAGCATCTTCACAATATTCTCCATACGTAACAAATCTCTCTTTATTTCCTTTTCCAAGAATAATAATCTGTCTTAAAGATAAATTAATATCAGATACTTTAATCGATATTAATTCTCCTACTCGAACCCCAGTTGCATATAACATTTCTAATAATAATAAATCCCTTTGCCCAGTAGGAGTCCTTCTATCAGGAACAGAAAACAATTCTTCTAACTCATTATATTCAAAATATCTAGGAAGCTTCTTATCTTTTTTAGGTCCATTCACAAAAGAAAAAACATTACTTTTTACTTTTCCCTCATTTGCCAAATACTTATAAAAACTTCTTAAAGAACTTAATTTACGATTAATAGATGTATTATGATCTTTCTTTTCATCTTTTAAATACATTAAATAAAATCTTATATCACTATATTCTACTGTTAAAAAAGATAAACTCTCTCTCCCCAACCATTCTAAATATTCTAAAATATCATGATAGTAATTCTCTATGGTATACAAAGAATAATTTTTTTGGTACTGTAAATAATCTTTATATTGTTCTAATTCTACTGGTATATTATTTTTTTCGGTATTGATATCCATTCATCTCACCCACAATTCTACTCTTATATTTTTGATATAATAAACTCCATTGATATGCTTGATTCAAAAGATCTGGGCTTTCATTTAATATATTCATAATATGGAAAACATCTTGTTCTATTTGTTTTTCATAATCTGAAACGTCCTTCATAGATTCTAAATCTTTTTGATAATAATAAGTATGTAACGATAATATCTGAATAAGAAAAGCTAATCTACCTCCTAATAAAGATGATAATTTTTCTAAATCCCCTTCATCATAACTTCCAAATAATTCTTCATTAAAAACAACACTATTTTCTTTTTGATAAAAAACTCCTCTAGGTAAGCTTTCAATAGTATCCATAACAAAATCATATTTTTCTTCAGCAGAAACCTCTCTCTCAATATCAAAAATAGATTCTTGCGTCTCATCGTATTCTATATTAGTCACTTCTAATAAAGATTTTTCTAATAATTCACGAAATACATTATCTAATGCATAATGATTATTCACTCCAAAAGAATAATCAAATTGATGAAAACTATCAACAATATTTCGAAGTAATGGATAAGACTTTCTCACCCAACCACCATCTTGATATTTAATTTGATAATAATCTTGATATCGTTGTTTAGAAAAATAATGAACAAATTTAGGATACAAATGGGTATCTCCATAGACAACCATATTATAAAATAATGGCTGAAATTTCATCTTCCAACAAAAATGATTTAATAAATCATGAATATTCTTCTCTTCATCTTCCATCTTTCCATCTAAAGATGCTCTCGCAATACTACGTATATTAGAACTATTCTTATACAAAACATCAGAAAAAGATAATTTCTTTTCTCCTTGTTTTTCTTTTTGAGATACAATGAAAAAATCCATATCTTTTTCATCAATCACATTTTGTACATGAAGTGCTTGAATTAACTCTAATACATTAGAATAATTTGTTGTATATAAATCAATCTCTTCTAAACGGTTTCCCCATTTACCTGCAATAGGAATAATAGTAAAATCATTATTTCTACGATCTCTTCCTACTAAATAATATAAACTTTTCTTACTCATACCTAATACCTCTTAGAAAGATTATAACATATCAAAAGAAAAAACAATATAAAGCTTTTTTATACTGTTATTACAAATCACTTTTTTTGATATATTTTATCTTGATAAATATCACGATATTCATCTAAAGACTTACTAACATCAATCCAATATACATTTTCTAAAACATCATTTTCAACTCGACTAGACTCAAGAACTCCACCTAATGCTTGAATGGTTTTATTACTTCCATTATTACCTGCATCACATATTAATTCTACAGAGTCTAATCCCATTTCTTTCGCTTTTCCTAGTCCTAAATAAAGATTTATTTTATTATATCCTTTTCTCCTTTCACTAGGACGAATTCCATAACCAATATGTCCGGCATGTTCAAGCATATCTTCAGATAGATGATGTCTAATATTTATCATTCCAATTAATTTATTATCATTTTTTCTTATTAAAAAATAAGTCATCCCAGGACAACGTCCAATACTCTTTGCATAAGCAAAATCTTTCGTTTTGATAATTTTCTCTAAGCACTCTTCATAAGTAATACCTTCTAAAATCTTATCTAGTGAACCACTTCCATGAATAGAAGAATGACATCTTTGATGTTCCCTCATATATTCAACAACATCATCTCTTCTTTGAATAGATGCTTCTTCTAAATAAAACAATTCATCTTGTAAATTCTTTTTATAATATAAAACAAAAGCTTCTTCTCCGTTAGGATAAAATTCCATACCTGACTTTAAATATTCTGAAAATCCGTAATGAAAATAAATCATCATATTTTTAATTTCATTAGGTTCAACTCCTAAAGTAACAAATTGATATCCTTTCTGTTTCAAATCCTGTATCATAAACCAAAATAACTTAGAAAAATATCCTTTTCCTTGATATCCTTTTATCGTCCGAAATCCATTCAAATAGGCAATACAATTAGAAACCAAACCATCTCCATTTTGAACCACACTAGAGTCTATAGAAGCAGTAGCTTCACAAATAATCTTTCCATCTAATATTCCATAATAAGGAATCTGTTTTCCTTCTTTTTGATTTTCAATAAATTCTTTTTTCCATTGTATCCAATTTTCTTTAGAATGAGATGCATGTTTGATTTCATAATCCCATTTTTCATTCATTTCTTCTTCATCAGCAATTTTACATATATAACTCATCTACTTCACCACTGTATCTGTCTCAGAATACTCTTTCCCATCAATAATATAACCAATCGTTTTAATAGGCTCTAAAGTATCCTCATCATCTTCTTTAATCATAATACAAACATTTTTCTTTTCTTTTTTTTCTGTTTTTACCATAACTTCCACACATTGTTTACCATGAACTGTAGAAATCCATTTCATAAAATTTTTCAAATCAATAGTTTGAATTTCTCCTAGTTTAGCATTCAAAAAAGTAGACTTTTTAGCATGATGAACAACACTTTGAAAAGTTCGATTACTACGATTCATATAAGCCATATAAAATAAAGGAAAAAACATCATATTCCATAGAACAATAATCCCAATAATAATAAGAATAATATTTCTTTTTTTATGTTTCATAACTCCTCCACTAACTATGATTTTTTTTTATTTCTATCCCCAAAACTCCATATTTTTTTTGCTTATCTTTTGGGTAATACACTTCCATATCTTTAGGATTAGCAATTTCATCTTTTAAATAGCCCAAACATTCTGGATCAAAAAATTGATATAATTCATCAAAGCTAGAAAAATGGTGAATTTTAACAATTTTAGTCTGAAGAATCTCATGACTAAACCGATTTTGAAATTCTATAATATCTTCTTCTTTTAAAACTCTTCTTTTTTCATCGTTTAAACGCATCTCAATCGTTTTAATTCCACTCTTAATCAGTTGAAAAGGTTCATCATGTAATCTCATTTTATATTTCATTTTATCATCACCAATATCATTATAATACAAAAAGAAAAGAGAAAAAACTCCTTTCCTTTATTTTATTTGATTAATCCCAGGTAATAAGACATCATAAATACGGCTTTCTCCAGAATTTTGGATATAGAGAGAAAAGCAATTCTTTTTAGGATTATAGGAAACAGATTCTAACTCTCCATCTGAATTTACAATATAAGTTCCACGATACAATCCATCACTAGCACGATAAACATCAATTGCGTTCTTAACATTAGTTAAATCAACCTTTCCAGTTCCTTTTCCATCAACAGAAGCTCTAGGACTCCAACGTACTATCAAGACAAGGCCATGATAAGCTCCAATATCTTGTGCAATCTCTTTAAATTGTTTTCGAAAGCCTGATATTTTTCGATTTAAATTAGAATCATAGATAGAAACATTCCATCCAGATACAGCATAAAAAAGATTATTGCTAGAATCATATGCTAATCCAGTAGGATTATAACGATTATTATTAATAGTAAGAGATTTTTCCGTAAGATGTAAAATACCACTACCTATATCAGAATATGGAAATACTTTAACTTTTTTATTAGTAGTCATAGAAACATAAACTTGCTTTGTATTGGTTTGATAAGCAATGGCATTTCCATGTCCCCAATAATTCTCTTTATAAAATTTACGAACAACTTTTCCACTATCCGTATTGATTGCATATATATTGGCTTTTTTTTCATTAGAATCTCTCTTAGCTGCAATATAATAATTACCTGCCACAGAAAACCCTTGCGCATACTTAATATCTCCATCATGAGGAACAACAACATACTTTGACTTAGATAATTCTACAGTTCCTAAATAAAACTGCCTAGAATCAACACTTTTTCTCCAATTAGCATATAAAGTAATTATACAATCTTTCTTGGTTGCTTTGCAAAATACACCTGAATTATAATCAGTATACTGACTATAGCTTTTTCCACTTCCATCTGGTTTTGTATTCCATTCATTACCATATTCTAAATAATATCCGCTCTTAATTAGATTTAAAGCATCCCTGTTATTACAATCCATAAGGCCACTATTAGGTAACAGTTGCCCATACTTAACACTTGTCGTAGCCAAAGTTTGATTATTATAAATAAACTGATTATTAATATAAAAGTTTTTTCCATGTGCATTAGAAAATAGAGTTCCACCATTGGCATGATACTTAATTGTTACTTTATAATTTGTTTGAGGATAAACCCAATTAACATATAAAACCACAGTACAATCCTTCTTAGAAGCATTACAAAAATCACTTGCTTTATAAACAGTTTCCTGATTATAGCTTTTTCCACTACCATCCGGTTTTGTATTCCATTCAGCACCATTTTTCACTATAAAACCATCTTTATTAATATTAATCCATCCAGAATTATTATAATTTACAAGACCTTCTTGTATCATATACTTATTGTATTCTATACTATGAGTTGCATAATGATTATCATAATAAACATATCCACTTTTAATAGAAATATGAGGATCGTGTTTCCTAGCCAGACTTCCTCCATTAGCATGATACTTAATTGTTACTGTATACTTATTCTTCGTAATTGTAATACGAACAGATGATTTTAATCCACTCTTACTTTTACCAGTAATGGTAACAGTACCAGTACTTACACCAACTACTTTTCCAGATGAATTGACAGTCGCAACCTTTGTATTAGAACTACTCCAAGTAATAGACTCCTTAGAAGATTCACTTGGTTTAAAAGTAGTTGTTAAAGAAATACTTTCTCCAACTTTTATCTGATTCTTAGATGCATAAATTGTAAAAGAAGTTGCTTTCTTAGTACTAGATGTTGAAATAGCTTTTCCACTAGAAATATCTATTCCACTAGTTTTCTTTTTATCATTCCAATTTGCATATAAATCAAAGGAATAAAATTCATCATTAATACCCATTACTTTTAATACATCCTGCATCTTATATGATTTAGAAATACTAAAGAAATAAGTTTTTCCATCCACTTGAGTATACCATTCTCTACCATTAACAAGACTAGTTCCATTTTTTTCTAACTGAAAAGGAACACCACTAATACTATTAATTTTTTTTATCGTAACTTTCTCAGAATAATTAGCATAAAAATTACCATTATAACTCAAATATCCATAATCACTCAATTCAAAACCAGATGTCTTTACTTTTCCTCCATTAGGATAAAAATAAAAATTAAACTCTTTAGCAGAAACTGATAAAATACCAACAAAAAAGCAGAAAAACAAAAAAGAAATTCTTTTCATTTAATCACCCTACCATATATAAATATATTATTACATATAATATACAATATCACAAGAACTAATATTTATTATGATTTAATATAAAGAGTTGAAGATATAAAATTATGATCAGAATAAATACCATAAGTAAGAATGGTCTTTTCTGATGCAATATCAATACGACCTCTAGGTAAAACATATATAGCATCCATATAACTTTCCTTCCCATCAATACCATGACGTTTCATATCATGTGCCGCTACTTTAAATCCCAAAGGTAATAAAAACTTTTGATAATAGTCAGCTGATATACGATTAAAATCACCTGTTAAAATTATAGGATTAGAATCTTTTTGAAGTAAATCGATAATATCTTTCAGATGAACTTCAGCACAATCAATATCCTCTCCTCGATTATATGAAAGATGTGTATTATAATAAGATACTTTTTCTCCATGAATGGACAAAATTGCTTTTTGAATTGCTCTTCTCTCTCCACAAGATGATAAGATAGTAGAAGTAGTAGAATAAAGAGGATACTTTGAAAGAATAGCATTTACATTAAAAGGACTTGTAAAATAATGATGACGTAAACCAACCTCTTTTCCTATTTGCCGAATAATTTCATTAGACCGATTTCTCTTAGAAGAAGATTGATAATAATCCTTTGTTCTTGCTTCCTGTAATCCAATAATATCAACAGGATGACTTTTGATAAATTCTGTAAATTTTTCAGGAGTTAATTCACACTGAAAAGAACTAGAACCACAATGAAAAAATCCCATATTAAAAGTTGCTACCTGAAATTTTGTAAGTTTTGCCTTTTTCCAATTAGCATACAAAGTCACTACACAATTTTTTTTAGAGGCATTACAAAAGTCACTTACCTGATAGACTTTATTTTGACTAAAACTCTTACCACTTCCGTCTGCTTTTGTATTCCACTCTTGATTTTTTCTAATCGTATATCCTACCCTCTCCAAATGAAGAAACTTCTCATTATTGTAATTTATCAAACCAGATAAAGGTAAAGAATCACTACCACGTATCTTTTGAATATCGATAGAATCATTAAGATAAACATGACCATCTAAAACAGAAATATTATCACGATATGGAGTTGTTAAAACTCCCTGATTAACATGATAACGAATAAAAACATATTTTGGTTCTAATATAGTAGATTTATAAAAATACCAAATAAAACTAATCGTAACAATTAAAACCAATGAAAAACAAATAAATAATAATTTCTTTTTCATAAAAGACACCTCATTTATATCTCATACTAAAGGAAGACAAAAAAGAATGAGTAACTCATTCTAATTTTTTTAAGCTAAAGATTCCATAATTTCTTTTGCTGCTTTTTTACCAGCTTCCATTGCAAGAATTACCGTAGCAGCACCAGTAACGGCATCTCCACCAGCATAAACGGAATCAAGAGAAGTTTTAGAACCATCTACGACAATTAACCCTCTATCACTAAGCTCTATATTACTAGTTTTTAATGCCTCATGATTTGGACTAGTACCAAGTGCCATTACAACCATATCACAGTCCACTCTATGAAGAGATTCCTTATTTTCCGTAACACTGCGACGACCATCTTCTCCAGCTTCTCCAAGAATCATATCAACAACATTCATACCAACAACATTATTTTCCTCATCTGTTAATATCTCAACTGGATTTGTTAAAATATCAAATACAATTCCTTCATCAACTGCATGTTCAACTTCCATTTTACGAGCAGGTAATTCATCCAAGCTTCTACGATACATAATATGTGCATCGACCCCTAAACGTTTTAGAGAACGAACAGCATCCATCGCAACATTTCCTCCTCCAACAACATAAGCAGTTTTTACCTTTTTAACAGGAGTTTTAGAATCTTCCTTATACCCCCCCATTAAATTAATACGAGTTAAAATTTCGTTAGCAGAAAAAACTTGATTAGCATCCTCACCAGGAATTCCCATAAACTTAGGAAGTCCTGCTCCTGTGCCCAAGAACACAGCATCATACTCTTTCTGTAAATCAGGAATTGTAATAGCATTACCAACAGGAACATCAGTCTGAATATGAACTCCTAATTTCTTTAAACTATCTACTTCTTTTTGAACAATCGTTTTTGGAAGACGAAATTCTGGAATACCATAAGTTAAAACACCACCAGCTTTATGTAATACTTCAAATATAGTAACATCATAACCAGCTTTTGCCAAATCTCCAGCACAAGTAAGTCCTGCTGGTCCACTACCAACAATAGCAACCCTCTTCCCATTTTTAGGAGCAGGATTTACAGAATTAAAACCATTTAAAATAGCTTGATCGGCAACATATCTTTCTAAAGATCCAATAGAAATAGCATCTCCCTTAAGTCCTTTAATACACATTGCTTCACATTGTTTTTCTTGTGGACAAACTCTTCCACAAACTGCAGGTAGTGAAGATGACTCAGAAATAATTTGATATGCCTCTTCCAAATGATTTTCTTTAATCGCTTTAATAAAATTAGGAATAGCAATGCTAACAGGACATCCCTTCATACATCTTGGATTCACACATTGTAAACATCTAGAAGCTTCTTTTAAAGCCTCTTCATCATTATATCCAAATTCTACTTCTTCAAAATTATGAATTCTCTCTTCCGCTTTTTGTAATCTACCTTTTACTTTTTGATCATTCATGATATCCCTCCTATTTTTCTTCCTTAGAAAGACGTTCTTTCATTTCTTGCCACTTAACTTTTTCTTCTTCACGATAAACATTCATTCTTTTAAGAGCTAAATCGAAATTAACTTGATGTCCATCAAATTCTGGACCATGAATACAAGCAAAACGTGGTTTACCATCTACTTCACACCGACAAGCTCCACACATTCCACTACCATCAACCATTAATGGATTCATACTAACAATTGTCTTAAGAGAATATTTTCTAGTTAACTCCGCAACATTCTTCATCATAATTACAGGACCAATTGTTACACAAATATCATAATCGTCAATATATTTTTCTAATATATCTGTAACAAACCCCTTTGTTCCAAAAGAACCATCATCAGTAGCATAACGAATCTTTTTCACAACCTTCTCAATTTTATCACGAATTAATAATAAATCAGCACTTCTAGAACCATAAATAACATCAATATCAAAACCATGTTCCTTTAAATATTTCACTTGTGGATATACAGGAGCAATTCCCACTCCCCCCGCTACATACACAATTCTTTTATCACGATATTCTTCTGGATTTGCACAAATCTCATTAGGATTTCCTAAAGGACCAGCCACACTAAAAATTTCATCTTTCACATAAGTAAGTTCTTCCGTAGATGCTCCAACCATTTGATAAATTAAATATAAAATTCCTTTTTCTTTATCATAATCATAAATTGTCAAAGGAATTCTCTCACTATCCTCATGAGCCATAACAATAACAAATTGTCCTGGAATTGCTTTCTCAATCACCATAGGAGCTTCTATAGCCATTTCATATGAATTAGAACTGATTTTCTTATTATATAATACTTTATACACTATAATCACCTATCCTTACATTAATATTCTAATAAAAAATATCAAAACTATCAAGAACTTTTCTTCTTAGAAACAACATTCTTACAAAAAGATAAAAAAGAAACAAAATAACCTTGATCAACACTAAATAGAAAATATAGAATTCCAATTATAATATCCCACAAATTTAATGTTAAAACTAATAATACACTTACAATTAAACCCAAGTACTTTGTAAAAGATAACTTCTTAACATATCCATATATTGTTAATACCAATAAAAGTATTTGAAGAAAAGCTAAGAAAATATCCATCGTATTTCTTACTTGTAAGATTTCTCCCTTCGAAAACAATATTACTTTAATTATAATAGTTATTATTAAAACAATCCCTGTTACTATAATTGCTCTTTTTCGAAAAACATCATCATTTATATCATTTTTTAACTCTAATACAGGACCTGTCTCAATTGGTTCTTTTGTTTTTTTCTTTTCTAATTTTTCCTGCATTGTATCTACAGAAACACCCGTAATTTCATTTTCTAATATTCGTAAAACTGGTTCCCATTTCTCTCCATAAGAATTCACAACAATTCCACAATATACTTCTAAAGAAGGATCATGACATACTTCTCTAATACTAGGACTATACATTCTAGCCATACGAATAACCTCTTCGTCATAATTAAAGTTAAATCCCTTAAAAAATACAATTTTATGATCAATAACATAACCCCGTACAATAGAATCAAATAAATTAGAATCTAGTCCCAATGAATTATACCATTCCCTATGATCCATATTACTATTTTGTAAATACTTTACTTCTTGACCAATAATCATAAAAAGAATTCTATTATTCATATTACCACGTCTACCTTCCATATCTATTATACAGAAAAAACAAAAGAATATCTACTAATAAATATCATTTCTAATGAAAGAATACCAATTACAATAAAAATAAGTTATAATAATAAGAAAGGAGTATCAAAATGAAAAATATAACAATTTTCTTACTAACAGAAGAAAAAATAACAGATGATTCTATAGAGTTTGTTCATTATGAAGAATCCACTTTTCTAAATGATTTATCAAAAGTTCAAGGGAAATATATTTCTTTTATCAAAAATATAGATGAAATAGAAGAATCATTTTTTGATAGGATAAAACAAAAATGCTTAGAAGAATTTGACTCTTGTTTTATAAATTATACATTAAAATATGAAAATAAAATTCTTTCTAAGGAAGAATTAGAAGAACCAGAAATTATTAAAAAACCATATCAAGGAGATTATATATGGTCTTATATTTGGAAAAAAGAAAAACTACAACTATTACTAGCAACAGAAGAGCCTACAAATGATATGATTGATGAACTTTTTCAAACAATAACTTATATTAGAGAACCACTCATTCTTCATAAACTAGGACAAGAAAAACTATTAAAAAATAAGATTTATACTGATGAAAAAGAAGAAATAAGAAGAACAAACATTATCTATGTAGGAAACTTCTGTAATGGAGTATTTAATGGTTATGTATCATGGATTAAAAATATCGGAAAATGTTTTGGGAATGATTATAAAATAACAGTATTATGTGACGAAATATATGAACCTACTAAGATAGAATTTGAAAAATATGTAGAAGTAATTCAAAGACAAGAAAATACAAACTACATCTGCGATAAATTACTAGTAACATATTCTACATATTATTATCCAAAAAATATTCTCCATCTAGAAGATAACTATTTATTTATTCATGGAAACATGAGTGACTATGAACATGCTAGAAAATATTGTTATAATAATTATTCAAAGTATATTGCAGTATCTAAAATTAGCGCACAAAAAGCAAAAGGTTTCTTTCCAGTAGATACAATTGATTACTTATATAATCCAATTAAAATAGAGACATCAGAATTACAACCTCATTTAAAGCTAATATCTGCTCAAAGAAATGATAATATCAAAAAAGAAAATAGAATTCATATTATCGCAAATATCTTAGAAGAAGAAAACATCCCTTATACATGGAGTATCTTTACAGATTACAATTCTAATGAAAGAGATGTATATGGGGGAATTATCTATAGACCATGTGTCAAAAATCCTCTTCCTTATATTCAAGATGCAGACTACTATGTACAATTAAGTGATAGTGAAGCCTATAGTTATTCTGTCTTAGAAGCTCTAACATTAAATACAAAAATTATTGTAACTCCATTAGAATGCTACGAAGAAATGCATATTGATGAAAAACAAGCAGTAGTGATACCATTTGAATTATTTGAACCAAATCATAAAGAAGAACTAAGAGAAGTAATCAAAAAAGCTTATCATAATAAAGATCAAATCATGCATAACAAACTATCAGATTCTATGTTTGAAAATTATAAAAACATACTAAAAAAGTAAATCACCAAAATGATTTACTTTTATTATTCCTGAATACCAAATCGCGAAAAAGGAAATAGTATTAAACTTGTTTTACCTAGAATATTCTTTTTTGAAAATGCCCCAAAGACTCTGCTATCCATAGAATTAGTACGATTATCTCCTAAAACAAAATATTTTCCTTTTGGAACTTCTACAGAAAAATCCTCAGTAACATCACTACCATAAGAATCTTTAATCTTTTTCCCATTTACATATAATCGATTATTGTGATACTCTATTTTCTCACCGGGAAGTCCAATTACTCGTTTAATTAATAATTCATTTTCTTCTTTTACAACTACAATATCAAATCTTTTAATATCATCAAAACGATATCCAATAATATTTAATATCATAATATCTCCATCATGAAGAGTAGTCATCATACTCTCTCCATTAACTTTAATAGGAGATACTACATATTTCTTAACAAGTATTACAAAGATCAAAATAACCACATATGGTAAATATTCTTTTATAAAACGTTTTCCACGACTTTCTTGTGTATCTTTCATATAGCCACCCTACAAAAAAATAAGGCTTTGGCCTTATTTTCCTCCTCTTTCTTTAATACGATATCCGCCAACCATACCTCTAAGGAATGTAAGTTTTACACGTCTAACTTTACCTCTACGTACAACTGTTATACCAGCAATTTTTGGTGAATGAATTGGGAATGTTCTTTCAACTCCAACACCACTAGATAATTTACGTACTGTGAAAGTTTCTGACACACTTCCACCACGGCGAGCAACTACAACTCCTTCAAAAGCTTGGATACGTTCTCTTTTACCTTCAATGATTTTAACATCAACACGAACTGTATCACCTACACGGAATTCTGGAATATTAGGATTAATTTGTTTTTCATTAATCTTGTCAATAATATTCATACAAAGTCTCCTCTCTATATATATTTTACAAATGATCATAATCATACGATAAGCGGATCATTCCACTAGACGAATTAAATTATATCATAAATTCTAAAAAATGCAATAAAAATAAAAGAAAAAGAAGAATTCAATCTTCTTTTCCAGGAAATAATTGTGCATAAATAGGAACATTAGTAAACTGAGAAATAGTAATATATGCAAAAGTAGTACCTAAAATAAGCAACAAAATAATCATAAAAGAAATATTTTGAATATTTTTACTACTCATACCTACCACCTCAATTAAAAATCGGACTCTTTCAAAACATACTTATAAAGTTTTTCATCATCCTCTACAATAAACTCACTCTTAATAGAATTAACCTTTGAATAAATAATTGGCTTTTCTAAAGCATCCCGTGCATCTAATAACTCATCAAAATTAGCTACTTTAATAACTTTTTTAGGAATATTAGACTCATATCCATCACGAGCAACTACTATTATTCTATCATATTTCCTAAGAATTTGCGACAATGTTGCTTGAAAATGATTACGATTATTTGTAACTTTTAAAACTAATTTTGCAGTTTTAAAGATTAAAATGATAGATAGTAGTAATAATACTGTAGCAACAATACCATAAAAAGCAGTATATTCATTCCACTGATTAACAGGTATTTTTACAGATTGATTAATATTAGATAGAGTATATTTTCCAATAGAGAAAGTATCTTTTCCAAGAGGAATTGTTACTGAAGAAACTTTTCTAGTCTCATTTGGTTCATCCAAGTACAAGATGATTTCTAAACTAGCCGATGATTTTAAAGAATAACGGCTATTATAATCTTTCACAATTTTATTATAATCAGAATAATTAATATTAACACTAGTATCAATATGAATTTGATTGTTATTATCCACAAGAGACGTTTTTTCTAATAAAGTATCTTCTTTTTTATATAGAACCTTAGAGTTATCTGCTTGATCATAAATATGAGTTAATCCTACAATATGATAAGATAAATCGTAATCAATATCTGTAGAAAAATTAACATTATATTGAAAATCGGCAGAAATATAATTAACTAAAGATGATACATATTGCATTCCTTCACCTAAACAAGATTGTTGATATGTAGAATTCTCGTTTAAACAGACTTTATACTTAACTTTACTTACTTCATCATAAGTAACAGTTTCACTTCCACCATACTTAATAGCTTTATAAAGCATAAAACAAGAAGCAAGAATTAATACAAAAATTCCTATAATCATAAGAGTAACTCTTACTTCAAAACTAAAATAAGGCTTATGAAAGGAAGTTTGATTAGACTTAGATTGATTATTTTGATAATAATCATCAGCATCATCTTCTATAAAGTCTTCCACAGTTGTAGTCTCTGGAAGTTCTTCCTCTTCTGGCTTTTCTTCTTTAAAATCAGATTCAATAGACTTTTCTTCTGATTTTTCATCTTGAGACTCATTCCTAGAAGATTCCTTATTATCTTCATTCTTTTCTTCTAATTTTTTACGATTAGAATCAATTTCAGTAGATTTTTTTTCATCGAAAGTATCTTTTTGAGATGTTCCTTTTTCTTTTCCTTCATCTTCTACAACAGAAGAATCAAATAAATCCGCTTCATCTTCTGTAATAATATGAAATTTACTTTCCTTCTTATTCTTACTACTCATAGTATTCATCACCATCCAAAATACCTTTTTAAATATTAACCAACCCACTAAAGAATATGATATTCACCATTAATTATGAATTCTGATGATAAATCATGGCCATATTAAAACCACTAACAGTAACTGTATTTGTAGGAGAAGCCTTAGAAGTCAAAATAAGACTTACTCTTCTACTACTACCTTTATTTAATAAATCATTATTCGCAACAGTTTTTCCATCATGATATTTTAATTGATAACGAATATTATCACAAACTGCATTAGCATCTTTCAAAGCATTACTACCTGTTCCCACACATTTCAAATTACCTTGAAAAATAGTACCTAGCATGGCATCAATATTCCCCTGGTTTTCCACATCAAAAACAAATGTCACACTATCGCCAGCACTACTAAAAGTAATCTTTGAATCACTAATAGATGTATCAGAAACAGTAGGTAATTCATAAGTTACTTTTCCATGTTTTATTGCTTTCAAATTTTCAAATTTAACATTCCACACAGCCGAATCTAACTTTGAAGAATGATGAACAATAGCATAATAAGCTACAATCAAACCTAAAAGAGATATAAAAAGAGAAACAATCGAAAGGATTTTTAAACCTCTCAACTTCTGCATATTAATCCACCCCATCCTACTATAAAAATAGTATAACATAGTTTACCATGAAAAAAAAAGCATTTTTATAGAAAAAAGAGAAAAAACTATTTTCCCTTTTTACTAGAATTCATATATTCCATATAACTATTCTGTATTTCCATTAATTTTCGTCCCGCTTCTTTCTGCAAAGCCATCAATTGTTTAGACATTTTTTCTAATTCTTTTTTCTTCAAATAAGCACGATACTTATTTTTAATCTCTAAACGAAACTTTTCAATCTGATTTAATGCTTCTCTGCAACTCTCTCCACCCTCATCATCATCAACCAACAATTCTGTAATAATAGATATTAAACGATTATACTTACGAAGTACCTTTTTAGTAACAAGTGGATTTGCTAATTTTTTATTTACTACTTTAATTTCTCGAATAGGGCTACCCTCAATTTGAAAAGTTTTTTTTCGTGAAGCCATCAAAAAACCATCAAGATCCATAAAAACAGTTTTATCTAATACTTTTCCTTTATTTTTATATGCTCGATTATTAACAGAATACATAATATACACCTACTTTTCTAATAAATCTGGTCTTTTTTCCCTCGTAAGTCGAAGACTTTCTTCATACCGATATTTCCGAATATCTTCATGATTTCCAGATAATAATACTTCTGGTACTTCCATTCCCTCATATACTCTAGGACGAGTATAAGTTGGATAATCTAATAAATTCTCATGAAAAGAATCATTAATATGAGACTCATCTGTAATCACTCCAGGTAATAATCTTGTAATAGAATCTACAAGAACCATTGCTGGAACTTCTCCCCCTGTTAAAACATAGTCTCCAATACTAATCTCTAAATCACAAATACTACGAATTCGATCATCAAAGCCTTCATAATGTCCACATATTAAGATAAGATGTTTCTCATTTGATAAATGATAGGCCATCTCCTGTTTATATGGAATTCCACTAGGAGTTAATAAAATAACTTTAGAATCATCTGTACGAATAGACTTTACACAATCAAAAATAGGCTGACATCGTAAAACCATACCGGCTCCTCCTCCATAAGGAGTATCATCAACTTTTCCATGTGAATCATCCGAATACTCACGAAAATTAATGAAATGAATATTAACCTTTCCCTCATCAATTGCTCGCCTCAAAATAGACTCCTGAAAAACACCATCAAACATATGAGGAAATAATGTCAAAATATCAATTTTCATACAATCACCTACATTCCATCTATCAACTCAACAATTAAGTATTTCTCCTCTTTATGAATTTCTCGAATCAAAGGAGAATTCATTGGTATCAATACTTCTGTATCAAAAAATACTCTAAGTATTTTATTTTGAGGACTAGCATAAAAAACTTCTTGAATCCTTCCTTCTTCACCACTAGTAGTAAATACTTTAAATTCTAGTAAGTCCTCATCTAAAATCTCATCTTCATCAAGTTCCAATTCTTCTTTTAATACATAAACTTTTTTCTTTAATAAAAATAATACTTCATTAATGTCTTTATAATCATTCAAAGTAATCATATCATAATTCTTATGAACACGATAACTACGTATCGTATAAAAAACATCATCAATTATAATTCGTTTTCCCACTACAAACACTTTATCTTTGAAAGGAAAATCACTAAGTATTCTAATTTCTCCTTTAATACCATGAGTAGAAACAATTTTACCTACATATACTTTCTCCATATTATCTCCTAAGTTCATATAATAAAATACTACAAGCAACGCCTACATTTAAACTTTCACATTTATCTTTCATTGGAATATATAAGTTCTGATCACATAATACTTGTATTTCTTCTTTTAGACCATTTCCTTCATTACCCATAATTAAGGCATAACTATTTTTATGAGGAATATTTCTAACATCTTCTCCATTATCAACATTAGTACCATAGATAGTAATACCTTTCTCTTTAATGATAGAAATAGCTTTTTTGGTATCCATAATTACAATATTAATATGACAAAACATCCCTTCACTAGCCCTAATTACTTTAGGATTGTATAAATCAACTGTATCTAAAGATAAAACTATAGTATCAACTCCAAAAGCTACACTACTTCTAATAATGGTACCCAAATTCCCAGGATCTTGAATATTATCTAATAATAATATTTTTTCTCCTTTAATTTCATTTGAAATTGTCTTTTCACAAACAGCTAATACATCACTAGGAGATTCTAAAGAAGACATCTTTTTCATTACTTCTTCTGTTACAAAATAAGTATCATTTTTATCTACAAATTCATCTTCTACTAAAAACAACTCTTTCACAATACCTGCTTTTTCTGCTTCTTCTACTAAATGAGTAGTTTCCACAACAAAAGTATTAGTAAGATCACGATACTTCTTACTTTGTAATTTTACTACTTCTTTTACTTTATTATTTTCTAAACTTGTAATTACCATTAAAATTCCTTCATTTCTTCTCGATATTTTTTATAATTTGGCATATTATCTCCTACTAACTTCCAAAATCTAGTAGAATGATCTCCATGAACTAAATGACTTAATTCATGGACAATCACATAATCCAAATATGCAGTATCTCTTTTGATTAATTCTAAATTCAATGTAATAATATGAGTTCGTACATTACAAACTCCCCAACGACTAGTCATTTTACGAATACGAAGTTTTGGATAAGGAATACTACGCGTAAAATTAGAATACCAATAATCTAATCTTTCTAAAAACAAAGTCTTAGCTTGTTTCTTATACCAACTATCTACATCAAAATCATGAGATAGATATACTTTATCATTAGAAAAAGTAATTCCCTTCTGATCCGTATAGATCACAACATATTGTCTTCCTAAATAATGAAATCCTAAATTATTTTTTATTTTTGTCTCTTGAAAATCAATCATATCACAAATACGATAATAGTTTTCATGAATTAATTTTTCAATAAAATGACTACTTGTAAGCATACCCGTTGTTACTGTAACTTTTAAATCTTTTTTTACTCGAATATAGGTATTCTTTTGTCCCCTTTTCTTTATAACAGCAACTTCATAATCTTTATCATGATAAGAAAACTTCATAAATACCACCACTCATATTTTACAATAAAAGAATAGAAAAAGAAAGATTGAATCATAATAAAGATAGGAGGAATCATATGGATTTAAATATAAGAGAACATATTATTAATAACTTTCAAGGAGATGACTATCAAACCTTAAAAAAAGCAATCGATGAATCTGTAGAAGCAAATGATGAAGTAACACTACCAGGCCTTGGAGTATTTTTTGAACTTCTATGGGAAAATTCATCTCAAGAATTAAAAAATGAAATCATAGAAATTATAAGAAAAAGAGTAAAAAAAGGACTAGAGGAAAATCTCTAGTCTATTTTATTTTTGAATAGGTTCATATACAGTACCAGCAAACCATACTTCTCCACTATCCTTATCTCGTACTAAATACATATATGGTTTATCAAAAGTAACATCAATTTCTTTAACAGGCACTTTAAATAAATGTTCAAATTGAGGTCCATGAGTTGATCCAAAGCCACCAAAAGTTGTAGCAGCAGCAGCTTTAATTCCATCATTAGAAAATTCAATATTTGCTTTATGAATAGCTTTATCAATATAAATTCCAGACTTACTTGTTAAATTAGATAAATCTGCTTTTGAATCATCAAATACGTCCTTAATACCTAATTTTTTTAAATCATTTAATAATTGTAATTCATATTCAAATTTAAAAAATGGAATAAATCCTCTAATTCTAGTAACATATCCTTCTTCAAAACTTTCTATTTTTACTTCTTGTAATCCATTTATTAATTTTGTAAGACTATTTTTGTCAGATGATTTAATAAATTCAGCAAGTTCAACATTTTTAGGCATAATTCCTATATATTGAAGAGTCTGACCATCATATGTTTGTAAATCTTTAGCAAATACTTTTTCTTTTTCTGTTTCATTAACAAAAAAATCAGTAGAATTAGCACTTTTTCCATAATTTTCTTTTAACTCGTTAATAAACTTGTTTAAATACTCTTCAACATCTAATGGAAAGTCAGTACGACTAGCATTTTTTCCATCTTCTGTTTGTAACCATTGCAGATATTCTGGTCTTATCATTTCTTTTATCTTATCTTCCCCTAAGTCTTTCACAATATCATACTTATTAAAGTCACCATAAATAGTTCCACCCTTAGTAAACTCCTTACCATTAAACTCCTGTTTCTGATAACTATTTCCATAGAAGTCATCTTCTTGCTCATATGGATATACAAAATTACTATAATAATCTGTAGCATCTTCATCTAATTTTTCATGCTTATAATTAATATAGTAAGTTCCGTTACAAGGAACATTATGGCCCATAGCACAATGAATTTGATTATTCCAATTCATATCAATTGCTAAAGCATTAATTAAGAAAAATTGATTTTTGCTAACATCATCTACTAAATTATTAACTAAATTAAATGTTTTATTACTAACCCAATTATTAATATTATCAGGACTAGCAAACTCATCATAAATAACTTCAGCACTATACTTATTAGTAAGATTATTAACATAATCACTCTTAATACTATCTTTGAAGGTATTACGAATAAAAATAGCATTTGCAAAACTCATATGTTCATTATTGTTATATTTTTTTGCTTTATAGTCCCCTATAACAGCATCTAATTGATTCTTAGTCTCTCCATTTGCACCTTCAGAAAGCATCTCCATTGCATACTTAATAGATAAAGGACTATAAACTTTATTCTTTTCTTCATTCTCTAACTTTAAGAAATATAAATCAAAGTCTTCTAAAGAATTACCACTCATTCGATACTTGCTTTTTACTTCTTTAGGCTTATTTTCTATTTTAGTAGATTCAACTTTTCTATTCATTACAAAGAAATAATAAGCACATCCTACTCCTATACATAAGATAAGGAATAAAAGAATAATAAGTGGCCCTTTCCCTTTTTTCTTCTTTTTCTCTTCAACCTTTTCCTCTTCAACTTTCTCATCAGTAGTTTCAGTTTTCTCCTCAATTACTTCATGAGATTCATCTTCTTTTTCTGTTTCTTCAACAACATCATGTGACTCTTCTGCTATAGTTTGATCAACAGCAGGAGAATCAGCTTCTTGCATTACTTCTTCTGTAGATTCTACTACTTCAGATTCAACAGAATTATTTTTCTTATCTTCGTTTTCCATTCTCTCACTCTCCTCTATTATAAAGATATCATAAAAAAAAACAAAATAAAAGAGATAATTTACTTATCTCTTAATTCTGCCTTATGAACAGATACAACCTTTTCAATAATTTTATCAAATACTTTCATAACCTCTTCATCAGTAAGTGTTTTATCTACTCCGTTGAATACTAAGTTAAAGGCAACACTCTTTTTATCAGAAGAAATATTCTCACCTTCATAAACATCAAATACATCAACCATTTGTAAAGTCTTATCTCCTGCCTTCTTAATGGTATTTATTATTTCACTAACATCAATTCCTCTATCTAGTATAAATGCCATATCTTTTGATATACTTGGATATTTAAATGCTTCCTTATATTTTAATTTAGATGTTTTTCCATATAAATCATTTAAATTAAGTTCAAATACATAAATATCTTTTTTGGTAAGATTAGGATGAACTTTTCCAAGAATACCTATTTTCTTCTTATCTAATAGAATATTTGCTTGAACTCCAGGATGCATATCAGAGCATTCACTTCTTACAAAAGTATAACGTCCTTCATATCCCATATAATTCAGTAAATTTTCTATAATTCCTTTTACAACATAGAAATCAATCATCATATCCTTTTTCCAAGAATTATGAATATAACTACCAGTCATAAGACCTGCTATCTTACTTATTTCATTATATTTAGAATCATATGTCTTCGCTATCTCATAAATAGAAACATCTTCTACTCCATGAGATTTATTATATTGATAGACATTCATTAAAGATGGAAGTAATGTCGTACGAACAACACTTTTATCCACGCTCATTGGATTTGGTAAAACAACTTGTTCTTTTTCTTCATAAACAAATTGACTAGCCATATCAGGACTAACTAAAGTATAGGTTTTCACTTCATTAAGTCCTAAACTACGAAGTCTCTTTGATACCATCTTACGATATTTAACATCTCCAACATACTCTCCTCTACGTATTGGTACATTAGGTAGAGAAGATACTAAATTATTATATCCATAAAGTCTACCAATTTCTTCAGCAATATCATTAACATTGGCATCAATATCAAGTCTTCTTCTAGGAATAGTTACTTCAAATACACCTTTTTTCAAAGTATATGGAAAGTCTAATCGATCTAGTTCTTTTTCCATATCATTCTCTGATATTGTTATACCAAGAATCTTATCTACATCTTCTGGTCTAAATGATAACTTCTTTTCTTCATGATTTTCATAATCCACTAAAACATATCCATCTAATACTTCCGCAGAAGCATACTCCTCAAGTAAATGACAAGCTCTTTTACTAGCCATTTCTGTATATTCATAAGATAATCCTTTTCCATAACGAATACTAGCCTCACTTGGTAACTCTAACTTACGAGCTGTATAGCGAATTCTTACAGGATCAAAAATAGCAGATTCAATTAAAATATTTTTGGTATTTTCATCAACCTCTGTATTTTCTCCTCCCATAACACCAGCAATACATACAGGTTTCTTTCCATCTGTAATCACAATATCATCAGAGTTTAATATTCTCTCCTTACCATCTAAAGTAATGATTTTTTCATCTTTCTTTGCATCTCTAACAACAATTTTTTCACCTAATTTATCTTTATCAAAGAAATGAAGTGGTTGACCAAATTCAAGCATAACATAGTTTGAAATATCAACAACATTATTAATTGGTCTCATACCAGCAGCAAGAAGTCTCTTTTTAATAAAATCTGGACTTTCTCCAATCTTTACATTACGAACTTCTCTTGCCATATAATAACTGCACTTATCAGTTTTTACTTCTAGTTTAAAAGAATCATTTATTTTTTCTTTAATAGTCTTAAAATCAAGACTAGGTAATGTCACTTTACGATTTAGAATACAAGCAATCTCATAAGCAAATCCAATATGGTAATAACAATCATTATTACGATGCTTATGAATATCCAAATCATATAAAGTATCATCAAGTCCTAAATAAGTTAGAGGATCTTCCCCTACTGGAGCATCTTTATCAAATTCATAGATCCCTTTTTCAAAATAATCATCTGTTTTCTCTTCAAGGCCTAATTCAAATAATGCACAAAGCATTCCATTAGACTCTACTCCACGAATCTTGCTTTTCTTAATTTCAAAGTCTCCAGGTAAAACTGCACCAACTTTCGCAACAAGAACTTTCATATTTTCTTTCACATTAGGTGCTCCACATACAATTTGAAGAATCTCACTACCAATATTTACTTTACATACATGTAAATGATCACTATCTGGATGATTTTCTACTTCCTCAATTTGTCCAATTACTAAGTTATCAATATGATGAGTAATAACTCCTTCAATATTAATACCAGCTTTTGTAATTTTCGTAGCCAACTCATGAACATCTTGGTCTTTTATATCAATGTAGTCTCCTACCCAATTTAAGCTAATCATTATTCTTCATCCTCCCTATCAAAAGTACTTACTTCACGTAAATCAGTATTATAGAAAGTACGAATATCATTGATATCATACTTCATCATAGCAAGTCTCTCTGCACCAAATCCAAAAGCAAAACCACTCCATACTTGAGGATCATATCCACTCATACGAAGAACATTAGGATGAACCACTCCGGCACCAACAACAGTAACCCAACCAGTATGTTTGCAAACATTACAACCTTCTCCATGACAATTGACACAAGTAATATCAACTTCTACAGAAGGCTCGGTAAACTGATAATAACTAGGTCTAAAACGAGTTTCCACATTTTTTCCAAATAAACGTTTAAATAAAACATCCATCGTACCTTTTAAGTCAGATAGTGAAATATCCTTATCAACAAGTAATCCCTCTATTTGCATAAATTGATGAGAGTGACTTGCATCATCATCATCTCTACGATACGTCTTTCCAGGACAAATCATACGAATCGGTACTTTTCCTTCTCCCTTTAACATCGTACGAACTTGTACAGGTGAAGTTTGACTACGAAGTAAAATTTCTTCCCCCTCAATATAAAAAGTATCTTGAGCATCTCTAGCAGGATGTCCCTTAGGAATATTTAACATTTCAAAATTATACTTATCAAGTTCAATTTCAGGTCCATCCACAACATCATACCCCATTGACATAAATACTTCTTCTACTTCTTCAATTACTTTTTCTAAAATATTAGGAGAACCCATACTAACCTTAGTAGCAGGTAGACTAATATCAACTGCTTCACTCTCTAATCTTTTATTTAATTCTTCTTGATTAAGTCTTTCTTTTTCAGAATCATAAAATTCATTAAAAGTTTTTCTAAGTTCATTTACTTTCATTCCAAACTCTTTTTTTTCTTCATTAGGAATATTTTTAATCTCACTATTTAATTCTGTAATAATACCTTTTTTACCTAAATACTTTACTTTTAAATCATTTAATTCATTTAATGTAATATTTTTTTTCAAATCTTTTTTTAAGTTTTCTTTTACTTCTAATACCCTTTTATTTTCCATAATAACCTCCTATAATTTATCAATTAACTCATTCAATCTTTTTACTTTTACAATACTTTTATGATATTGATCATTTTTGTCATATAAAACAGAATCCATTTCACATGCTCTAGGGCCTATATAATCTTTATCCAAATTATCTCCAATCACAACACATTCACTCGTATCATATTGATCTCTACATCCTAAATATGCCTCTTTTCTAGGCTTTAAAAAACAATCTCCTGCATATATTTCATCAATATATTCTAATAAACCACTTTCCCTAAGTCTTGGCTCTTGTGAAGCAAAAAACCAATTAGTAAGAACAATAATACTTTTATCTCTAGACTTTAAATAATCAAAAGTTTCAAAAACTCCATCTTCTAATACTCCTGGATCTTTTCCTGTAATCCAAATCCATTCTCGAATAATATTAGGAGTAACTGAAAGTCCTGTTTTATGGCTAAAAAACTTACTTAATAAATCTACATCATAAAAGGGAAAATTTCTTTCATATTCATCCAATAATTCTCCAACTTTAGGAATAATTAAATAAGCTTTATTCCCAAAATGATGATAAAATAAATCCCTTTCTAAATGATAATCACTTGTTAATAAAGTACCATCTAAATCAAATATAAATCTCTCTTTTTCCATGATAATCTCCCCCAAAAAAAATAACTATAAACATAAGGACGATTTCTCGCGGTACCACCTTATTTTATAGTTATTACTATACACTTTCCTCTTTTAACGCAAGAAATACGCTTATGATTAATAAGAACTCCACAGGCGAATTCATAGACTATTAATGAGTATTTTCACCAAACATACTCTCTCTACAATTAAATCATCTACTACTACTCCTCTTCACAGTCGATAAAGAGATTATAACACTTTTAATATTTTAATACAAGTTCTTTTTCTCTTTGATAACTACGATTAAAGCAATTGATAGCGATAATTTCACCTTCAGGAAGTTCACCATCCTTTGCTTTAGCATCTTCTTCATACAAATAATCCCGATGATTACGGAAAACACTAGCTTCTTGATGTTGTCCAAGTAAAATATTGAAATCTTTTTCTTCACAACTTCCCATCACTAACTCTAAACCAAGTAATAAGTCATCATTGACTCTCTTTTCCAAAAATGTAGCCTGACTAATTTGTAATAATTTATAAAACTCATTATACATTGGAGTTCCTTTCTTAGTAAAAAAAACTCCCATTCTAGATATTAGATAAAGTACTCTATCTAACAATACATTATCTTTTTCCTCATTTAAAGATTTATAAGTAACAAGATAAAACTTTTCAAATAAATAAATCAAATCATCTTTTCCTAATCTTTTTAAAGATTCTTGAAACTGTTTAGTCCCATAAATATAATAAAAATATTCAGAAGCATTATGTTCTTGATAATAATTCTTTTCTTCACTACTCATATGATCCATACAATCTATAATCATCAAACGTTCACAATTATTTTTTTTCATAAAATACCTCCTGACAAAAAATCACTTACTAAACAGTAAGCAATTCTTGTTCTTTCTCTTTTAATTGTTCATCAATTTTCTTATTATACTGATTGACTAAATCTTGAACTTCTTTTTCCATTCCCTTTTCTTCATCTTCAGGTAAATCTTCTTTTTCAATGTCTTCCATAGCTTCATGACGAATATTACGAATAGAAACTCTTGCTTCTTCACTGATTGATTTTACTTGTTTTGCTAATTCACGTCTTCTCTCCTCCGTAAGCTCTGGAATCACAATTCGAATTGTTTCTCCATCATTACCAGGATTATATCCTAAATTAGAAGCAAGGATTGCTTTCTCAATAGCACCTAAAGAGCTCTTATCAAATGGCTTTATCAACAATTGTCTAGCTTCCGGAACTGTTATGGTTGCTAGCTGTTTAAGTGGGGTCATACTTCCATAATACTCAACCATAACTCCATCCAAACTAGATGGATTAGCACGACCTGCACGAACAGTAGCAAATCTCTTACCAAGGTTCTCCAAAGTCTTATCCATTTTTTCTGTTACTTCTAGTATAAACATATCACTATCCAAATCATTCATCTCCTTGGTAGTATTATAACACAAAATATATACAGATAAAACAAAAAAAGTAACTAATAAATAGTTACTTAATAAGTACATACAAAAATAATGAATCCAATAAACATAATAAACATAATTAAAAATATAACAAACAATATTAAAGCAATAATATTTAAAATACGTCCGCCTCTATCATAAGGCTCTTCTTCTAATTCTTCTTTATCTTTAACTATAACATCAGTAATAACAAGATTTTCTCCAGAAATAACATCAACTGACTTAGTAGATTCAATATCTTCTACAACATCCTCTACCTTATCATATAAAGTACGAATCTCCTCTTCTAATTTTTGAAGACGCATGGTAGATTCTCCTACTTTTTTTTCTTTCTTTACTTTCTTAGGAGCTTCTTTCTTTTGAATTGGCTTCTTCTTAATTGGTTTTTCTTTTCGTTCCTTTACTACAATAGCTTCTTTTTTTCGCGAATTATTAGATTTTTTCTTTCTTTCTTGCACAACAATAGCATCAGACTTACGATTATTCTTTTTAACAGAACGATTCTTAACAGTATTCTTAGAAGTTGTATTCTTCTTAACTTCCTTATGACTAATTTCTCTTACCTTTTTTTGTATTTCTTTTCGATCAACAGTAGAAGTATCATCAATTTCTCGTTTTTCTTTTAGTAGTTTATCTAATTGCTTATCAATTTTCTTCATAGCATTTCTACTACTCTTTTTACTCGCCATACTTATCCCCTCATTTGCGCTTATATTATAATAGAAAAAGCAAAAAAATACAAGTACTATAAGTATTATATCAAATAAAAATAGAAACTTTACATTTTATAACAAAATTATAAGTAAAAAAAATGTCAAAAAAAGGCAAGGAATAAATCCTTGCTTTTTAGTAAGTAGTTCCACCCCATTCAACTGCTACAAATCCATTACGTTTAAAGGTAGATAATTTTTCCTCTTTGATAGAAGTTTTTTTATCAACTTTCTTTACATGAATAACAACTCGAAGTAATGAATCTGGTTTAGGAGATATATGAATTTTTTGATAACTTTCTCTCTCTTCCGTAAGTTCAAAATAAACTAAGTTTTTCTCATTTTTTTCTAGTATTGGTAACCAATACATAATAAATTCATTTGCTTCTTTTCGATTAAATCCAATTTTATCTAATTTTTCTTCTAAGAAAGAAATAGCATTTTCCTTCTCAACATAGAATCCTGTAGAAAAGTCAACAAAATGAACTTTCTTCTCATCCCAATATAATCCATAGTAATATTGATGATTAGAATCATATAAATCACCATTTTTATGAGCCGTTACTTTCCATTGATTATCAAATTTTGGATATGTAGTTTGTAAATACTCTGGATGTTCAAAAGAAACAGTTACATTTGTAGTCTTTTTTGGATATAAGTATAAAATAGGTTTTGCAATACCACCACATTCACTAGTCTTAACTTCTCCAGACTTTTTAGATGAATCATAGATTACTTCAAGACACTGTGTAGAATAATCTCCCTCTACAGCATCTTTATTATCAAACTGGAAGATTGCTCCATTATTATAAGTTAATCCATAATGAATAGATCCAATTTCTAATTTACCATAATCATAAATCTCTTTTCCTTTAATACTAACTAACTTCGTATTCTCTCCATCTTGTACTAAAATATATTTACCATCAACAATCCAATAAATATCATCATAATCATCTGCTAAAAACTCTTTTCCATAATGATCAAAAATATGACCATAACCAAAAGCATCAATTGCCCACAAATATTTTCCACTTTCTAGCATTCTATTATATTCCATAGGAATGACACTAGTACCATTTCGATAATCAATTAAACCATAAGTAATAGATGAATAATCACTAGTATGATTTTCCACCGCAATGATTCCATCTTCTAAACATCTAACAGAAGAAGGAGGTCCACTAATTCCCATATAAAGGATAGGAGTCATAGAATCATATTGATGAGAAACAACTCTCTCATTATTATTTAGATTATAAACTCCCCATTTTTCGTTCATCCGTACCGCAACATAATTAGAATCATACTCTTCCCCAAATTGAATTGGTAATATACTTTGATAAGGAAGCATATCCAATACTTTTTTACCTGTTTTAAAATTAATCATATGATAATAATAATCACTATCAGCATAAAAAACATATGGAGAAGAATTCTCATTTAATAAAGTTAAATCACTATAGGCACCATCTATTTCAAAAGCATAAACTTCATAATCATCAATATTCTTTGGCTCTTTTAAAGTAGCTTTCTGATTACTTTTAGAAACATATACTTTAATGGCATCTTCACTAATTATAACTTCTTCTTTCTTTTCCTGTTTTTCTCCATAAGAATACTTTGTCTTAACTCCATCTATACTACATTGATTTAAATAAACCATGCCATCTTCATAAATTTCATGTTCACTACATTTCACTTTATAATCCGAATGAACTAGTTTTATCGCATCATCATACTCAAGTAAAACTTTTTGTTTATCATAATAAACAGATAGTACACCCTTTAAAGCATCTCCATATTCAGTAAGAATCTCCTTTTGTTCACTCTTACTAAGTACATCCTCTTTTTCAACCTCTACAACTTCCTTCTTATCTCTTAAAAGAAAGAATAATAAAGCAATCAAAAGAATTACAAGAACAATAACACTAACAAGAATAATAATTTTCTTTTTACTCTTCTTTTTCTTACAATCCTCTAAATCATTTTTATTAGAATTATTATCTTCTTTGTCATCCTTCTCTTCATTCTGTAAATCTTCTACTTCTTCTTGCTTCGTATCTTCTACTTTAGATATTCTTTTAGTATCTTCCTCTACCTTAGAATCTTTTTCAATTTCTTCAATATCCTTTACAGAGTTTATTTTTTTTGTATCTCCTATTTCCTCTTCTACAACAGAAGTCTCTTCCTCTTCATCACTAGAATGTAACAAAGAATCGATCTGTTCATCAATCTTTTCAATATTATCCTTCTCACTCATAAGTCTCACCTCTAGCATAAGTATATCAAACTATTTTTATAAAAAAAGGAAAAAAATACAAAAAAAAACAAATATACATTTTTATACATTTATTTTTTTTGATAAGGAAAACTTCTTTCATTTTCAAATTTATGAACACTTTGAATCATTTCGTCATAATAGCGATAAATATCATTACCAAATAGATTAGAATAATTAACAAATCTCTGAAAAAAAGCTTCTATATATTGATATCTTGAAGAAAACTTTGCCTTAACAGGAAAATCATCTTCTCCACCAAAACTAATTTGACTACGACTATGCATATTATTTTCAAAAAAAGTAATAACACAATATTGAGAATCCATTTGAAAAGACTCAACATCCATTCCTTCCATTTTCTGAATACTATCTAATGCAACAGAAATTTCTTCAATTGGACAAGTAAAAAATACTAAATATTTTTTTAATTCACCATTATCCAATAACTTTACTTCAGAAGTAAGGACTTCATACTGACCACCCTCAAAAACATCACATAATTGTCTAGTAAGAGAAGTAACATCTGAAATCAATAATCTATCATTTTTCATATATTAACCTCCAAACAGGCTTTATTATAACACAAAAAGAAAAAAAGTGTATTTCTTTTATACACTTTTTAGCATTTTATGCAGCATTCATTTGAGCAGCTACTTCTTCAGCAAAGTTTTCTTGTCTTTTTTCAATTCCTTCTCCTACAGCAAATCTTACCATAGAAACAATTTCTCCTCCAGCATTCTTAACATAAGTTTTAACATTCATACCAGAGTCTTTAATAAAGTCTTGTTCTTCTAAACAAATCTCTTTATAGAACTTATTTAATCTTCCAATAGACATTTTTTCAATGATTTCATCAGACTTTTTAGCATTCTTTTCATCATTTTTAATTTCATTTTTGATTACTTCTTTTTCATGTTCAACCATCTCAGCTGGAACACCGTCACGATTAACAGCCGTTGGATTCATAGCACAAGCTTGCATAGCAACATCTTTAGCTACTTCTTCATTTCCACCTTTAAGTACTACAATAGTACCAATCTTTCCACCTAAATGCTTATAAGTACCAAAGATTTCTTCATCTTCTTTTGTAACTTTTTCAAAACGTCTAAAACTAATTTTTTCTCCAATCTTAGCAGTTAATGCAACTAACTTATCATTAATAGTTTCCTTGCCATCTTTAACAGCTAAAACATCTTCAACTGTCTCCACATCATTTTTTAAAATTTGATCAACTAAGTAATCAACAAATCCAGTAAATTCATCATTCTTCGCAACAAAATCAGTTTCACTATTTACTTCAACGATAACTGCTGTATTACCATCTTCCTTAATTTGACATAATCCTTCAGCAGCAATTCTACTTTCTTTTTTAGCAGCTTTTGCAATTCCTTTTTCCCTAAGCCAATCAACTGCTTTATCCATATTTCCTTCACATGCTTCTAATGCCTTTTTACAGTCCATCATTCCAGCACCTGTTTTTTCTCTTAATTCTTTTACATCACTTGCTTTAAACATAGTAATCCTCCCTCTAAATTTTTTCAAATATATTATATCGCATTTTTTTAATTTTAAAAAGAAAAAAGGAGTAATTATCACTACTCCCCTTTATCAGTAAATTCTTATTTCGTTAAAGCTTCTACTAAATCAGCTTTTTTCATAGAAGAATATCCTTTAATTCCAGCTTCTTTTGCCTTTGCCTTTAAATCAGCCAAAGTTAATTTATTAAGATCATCTGTTTCCTCTACAACTTCAGTTGCTTTTTCCTCTTTTTTTACTTCTTCCTTAACTTCTTCTTTTTTCTCTTCTACAACTTCTTTAGCTTCTTTTACTGCTTCTTTAACTTCTTTTTCTTCACTTTCAAGAGAAGCTTTTGCTACTTCTTTTTTAGCTTTCTTTTCTTCTTTATTCTTATCATCTTCGTTAACATAATCAATTATTTCATTTCCATTTACTTCTGCAATGGCATTTGTTAAAGCTCCAATTAATAACTTAACAGAACGAACAGCATCATCATTACCAGGAATAACATAATCTACCATATCTGGATCACAATTAGTATCTACAATTCCAAATACAGGAATTCCTAAAATACGCGCTTCTTTAATAGCAATTTCTTCTTTACGAGGGTCTACAATTACCATAGCTTGAGGCATCTTTTTCATTTCACGAATACCTCTTAAGTTTCTATTTAATTTATCATATTCTTTGCGAAGACCCATTACTTCTTTTTTAGGTAATGCTTCAAAAGTACCATCAGTTTCCATCTTTTCAATTTCTTCCATTCTACGAATTCTAGAACGAATAGTCTTGAAGTTCGTTAAAGTACCTCCCAACCATCTTTCATTTACGAAATACATGTTAGTACGTACAGCAGACTCTTCTGCAGCTTCTTGAGCTTGTTTCTTTGTACCTACAAATAATACTTTTCCTTCATTTTGCGCAATTTCTTTTAAAGCTTCATAAGCTTCTTCTAATTTTTTTACAGTTTTTTGTAAATCGATAATATAAATATCATCTCTTGTTGTGAAGATATACTCCTTCATTTTAGGATTCCATCTTCTCTTTTGATGTCCAAATTGAACACCGGCCTCTAATAAATAATTCATTGATACTACAGTCATTTTTAAATCTCCTTTTCGTTTTTATCTTCTATTAGTTTCTAAAACTTATCACCCAACGGCACTCGACAAATCAATTCACTAATATGTTTATTTTTCTAAAGCTTCAATAATTTCAGCTTTTTTCATACCACTAACACTTATTTTTTTCTTAGCAGCAATTTCTTTTAATTCAGCAACAGTCATTTTAGAATAATCTACTTTTTCTTCTTTTTTTATCTCTTTTTTCGTAGTTTCTTTTTTTGCTGATTCTTTCTTAGAAGTAGTTTTCTCTTCCTTTACTTCCTTTTTATCAGTTGTTTTCTTTGCTACTTTTTTCTCTCCAATTGTTACTTCATTTCCAATAACTTCAGAAGCTGGTTGAATCTTACCTTCTCTACCATCTTTAGAAATTTTAACTAATTCTGCAAATGCTTTTGAATCATTAATAGCAATCTCACTTAACATTTTACGATTAACTTCTACACCAGCTTTTGTAAGACCTTCAATAAATCTAGAATAAGAAATATCATTTTGTCTACAAGCAGCATTGATACGAGTAATCCATAATTTTCTGAAATCTCTTTTTCTTTGTTTTCTATCTCTAAATGCATATTGTCCAGAATGCATTAATTGTTCTTTTGCTGTTTTATATAAACGATGTTTACTTCCAAAATAACCTTTTGCTTCTTTTAATACTTTTTTATGACGAGCTTTTGTTACTGCTCCATTTTTTACTCTTGCCATGTCAATTCCTCCTTCAAATTCTAGACTAGATTATATTCTTTAATCTATTTTGATCTGCCTTACTAAGGTTAGATCCCTTTCTACAACTTCTATT
>CAMOGG010000012.1 GCA_946614095.1 uncultured Caryophanales bacterium
AGAACTACTTTTGTAGTTCTACTAAGCTTAGTTTGATATCATCATGGATAAATACTAATTCTGCTTCTTTTTGATAACTTGAGAAGGCATCATCTGTATAAGACCAGTTTACTTTTACAAAATATGCTTTATCATCTTTTTCTTCTCCATATTCATATTCTTTTTGTTCTACATTTTCTATTTCTATATTTGTAACTACTGGTAGTGATTGTTTTCTATTATTATAAATATTATTTTCTATATATTTATAATAAGTATCTTGAGCATTTTGTAAGAAGTTTTCTCTAATCAATTCATAAACAAAGTCTACTCCACCAATATCTGTTTTAGCAGTTTTATCTTTTAGAGAATAGAAGTCATAAATAAACATTTCTGATATTTTTCTTACATATTTTTCTTCATCTACTTCAGATTCTGATAAGATTTTTTTTAATTCTTTAAACATTTCTTTATAAGTAGTTGGTTTATTCTCTTTTAATTTGTAGCCATACTTTTCTATTTCATTAATTACTTTTGTTTCTTTTACTTCTTCTTTTGTATTAAATTGTTGGTAGATGAAATATCCTGCTACTCCTATTAGGATGATAAATAATACAAGTAATACTCTTTTTACTTTCTTTTTTAATTTCATAGCTATCCTTCAGTGCTCCCTTCTACATTCTTTTTTGGATTTAATAAATCAAATACAATCATATCATTAGAAACATCCAATAATTTATTTGCATATTCTGTTGTATTTGTTATGGTTTCTTCTGATATTGGTTCATCTGATAATGGCAGATATGTTGCTTTTTGACTATTATAGTATAATTGATTATTTACCCAGTTTCCATTAGGGAAGACAACAACATTATTATCTTTAATATTGTAAATATCATGTCCTAAGGCATATTTATTGTAGAATCCAAACATATTTCCTAATGTTGGCATGACGTCATACATTCCCATTACATTTGTGTTTGTAAAATTTAATTTTGTTCCTTTCATATCTTTTGTCCAGATAATAAATGGAACTTTTCTTCCTAGTTCATATTGATAGGAATCATATTCTTTGTATTCTGGATTATCTTTATCTAAGGTACTATCATTTTCTTTATCATAATTATATAAACGATTATATTCTTTCTTTGGTAGTCTTGCATCATGATCTCCATATAAGACAATTACTGTATTTTCTAATAAACCTTTTTCTTCTAGTCCAGTTATAAATTCTCCTAAAGCACTATCAGCATAATGAATAGACTTAAAATAATTTCCTAACTTGGTCTCTTCCATATATGGGTAGATTACTTCTTCTGTTGTACCATCTTCTTTTGTAATTGTTTCTTTTATATCTACTGGGAATTCTCCATATTTTTCTACTTCTGAGAATGGTGTATGATTTGATAACATAATTAATAATCCATACCATTTTTCTTTTTTTTCATTAATTTTTTCTATTTTTTCTATTGATTGTCTAAAGAATTCTTTATCGGAAAGTCCTAAACCAATGATGTTTTCTTTTGTTACTTCATAATCTGTTTTACTGTAAAAACGATTATATCCTAAATTCTTATGCATGGTTCTACGATTCCAAAAGTCTGCATTATTCGCATGCATACTAAAGGTATAGTAACCTTTTTCTTCTAATAATTTTGGAATTGCGATATAAGTACGA
Organism: uncultured Caryophanales bacterium; assembly: GCA_946614095.1. Lineage (GTDB taxonomy): Bacteria > Bacillota_I > Bacilli_A > RF39 > UBA660 > UBA3789. Next base: position 1,658 of record CAMOGG010000012.1, read on the forward strand.
TCTGAATAAGATACAAAGGCTGTTCCACTTTTTGTTGGCATCAATGAAGTATTATACGTTAATTCAGAATCACTACTCGTTCCAACACTTACTTGGGAATAAAAATTTGAAAAGTACATTCCTTCTTTTGATAAGCGATTTAAATTGGGGGTAACTTCTTGACCATTAAACGTTAAATCAATGACATTAGTCATCATACTTTCTGCATGTATTGCAATTACATTTTTTCCTTCAAATATATTCGTATACTCATTTGGCTCTGCAGATTCTGGAATATTTTGAAAATAATCTGTAAAATTTTTATTGGCTTTATCATAGCCGAACATTGAATTAATCTTTGGCTGAATAGATGTTACCAAATCATTAATCTGATAAACATAGATTCCAAATCTCATGACTACATATTCTTTATTCCATTGTTTTAAAAATCTAGAAACATCTAATGATGTGAGTGTTATTAAGAATAATACTAATAAGATTCCTGTAAAACTTAATGATTTAATTGTTTTCTTTCTACGTTCTGCTTTTAATTCAATTTTATTATAATAGCTTTTCTTTTTCAATTTATAGTGAATCATTATTAATACTAATGGTCCAATTAAATATATTAAATCTTTTAATTGAAGAACATTTTCTACTACAGCATCTCCTACATCACCAATATATTGTGTTAGGGATAACATTGAAATAGAAGCAAATGATGTATAGAATGTATAATATACAGAATTAATCATACAGATAGCAGTAAAGAAAGCTGTTAGTGAAAAAAAGTAAGTAAACCGATTCTTTGGTTTGAATAAATATCCAAAAGCTCCTAATAATGTAACGATAATAGTATCTGCTAGAATAGCTTTCCATGATAAAAAGTTTTCAATGGAGCGCATGCAGAAAAATCTTAAAACTGTAGAATTTAAGATATTTATCACAACAAAAGACAAAAATAATGTATTATTTTTGAAATATTCTCTTACTAAATGATTTTTCTTTATTGCTTTTATTGCATTGAGTTGTTTTTTTATAAAATTTCTTAATACTTTCATATTATCTCCTTGCTTAATCATTATACCACTATCAGTATTTCTTTTCAATCTTAGTATTTTGTCAAAAAAAAAGTATTATTATACTTTCTTTTTCACTCTATTTTTTCTTTGCTTTATAGTAGAAAGAATACTCCCTACTAATACATCTAAGGCAACAATTCCTATTAAAAAGTGGAATAATCCAGTATGTTTATTAAAATAATTAATATATTTTCCAGCATAAAGTATTTTTATTCCTGCTACTTTTCCTAATATTTTTGAGTACTTTTTTACTTTTATTTGACTATTTCCATCATTGATTTGATAAGAATAATCAGAAGAAGAGGAATCTTTGGGAGCTAATACTCGGTGTATTGTACTAATTTTGTAATCATTACCATCTTTAAAAAGAATCATATCATTTTCTACTAATAATACTGGTTCTACTTTTTGATAATAAATTAATGTACCTTTTTTCAAGGAAGCATTACTATTGTATCCTTCTATTGTTAGCATTTTATATCCAAAAAGCATCGGAATAAAAAATATTAAATAACAAAATATTAATAGAAAACATATATCTGAAACTATTTTTACACCTGTCTTTAGTATTTTAAATGGTAATTTTAAATTTCCTTCGCTATCGTACATCTTAACTCTCCCTATCATTCTCTTTTTTTATATTGATAGTACCATAATTACTTGCATTAATAATCATACCTAATACAAATATATAGGATAATAAGTATACCCATAATAGTAATACTAATATATTAGAGATACTTCCATAAAAAATATCATATTTTGCAAATTTTTCAACATAGAATGCAAATATTTCTGTTGAGAGAATCCAACATACTGTTGTGAATATAGCTCCTTTATTGGTTGTATGACTAGGTATTTCTTGATCTGGAGCAATTACATACATCAACTTAATATTAAAGAATAGTATTAATATAATTAATGGATATTTTAATATGATTAGCATTTCTTGAATAATACTTGAAACAATTCCATCTCCTAGTATTTCTTCTATGATTTGAAATAGACTACTACCAAATACTGGTACTATTAATAAAAACATAAATAGACTTACTAATATTAAAATCATTAGAATTGCTTTTGCTCTCCTATTTATAATATTATCTGGTTTTACTTTATAGATTTCATTAGATGTATTAATCATGGAATATGTTCCATTAGATGCTAGAAGAAATGCTGAAAAATAGAAAACAATAATATTAAAATTAATTCCATTTCCTAAAATAATACTGTTGATAATATCTGATACTTCTGTTGGAACCGTATTATTAATAATTCTACTCATTTCTTCTGTTGAAATGGATAATGTTGCAGCAATCGTTGCGATTAAAGCTACTAATGGAATAATTGTTACAACAAGAAAAAAAGCAAGTTGACCTGGCAATATTCTCATCTCTGGTTTTGATAATAAATTGAATATTTTCCTTGTAAAGTCTCTTGCTTTTTCCATTCTATCACCTTTATTTATATTCTTCTTTGTTGGTAATCATTTCTAGAGTTGCTTCATTAATGGCATCATCTAGTGTTTTTATTTCATCTGTAATCATACTAAAGCCAACTGCTGCTCCAAATTCATGTGGAAGATTTTTCATTTCCTTAGAAAGCTTTTTCGTATAAGTACTCATTTGTCTTTCACTATAACCTACTAAATAAATCAAAAATTCATTTCCATCTGTTCGAATAATCTCACTATTTTCTAGTTGGGTATTTACTAAAATACCAGCAGCTTTAATAATCAATTGGTCTCCTTCTTCATGACCATAATTATCATTTACATACTTCACGTTATTTAAATCTACCATAACAATTGATTGAGGGAATACTTCACATTCTTCCCATTCTTTCATTTTGATATTTAGATAATTTCTATTCTTTAGTGAAGTTAACATATCTGTATATTTATGTCGATCTGTAATTTTAATTTTCTTTATTTTCTTTTTTCTCTTAATAATTAGATAAATAACTGTTAATGCTACTAAAGGAACTAGAATTGCTACTAAAACCATAATATATACTTGTTCAAATGTAGAGTCTTCTAGAATAGAAGCATTTAAATTTTCAATTCCTAAGTTTCTATAATTATAATAAGAATTTGTATTTATAATATAATTGAATAAATCATAAAAAGCTTCATTATTATTTTTTACCATAAATCTATAATCGTTCATCATGGTATCTTGATATAATAATTTCAATTTTTTAAACTTATCATTTTGATAATAAGAATAGATTTCTCTATCTACAGCAATTAGTCTTGATCCAGCTTTTTTTACAAGATTATCTATATTATTATACTCTTTGATATTTGCTCTAGAATTATTTGAAAAATAATTATAAAGAGAATCTCCTTTTAACATTACTACGTCTTGTCCTTTTAAGCTTTCAAAAGAATTGACAATATGATTATCTTCTTGATTTCCTAGAATAACATAATCTTCCACAAAAGTAGATAATGTTGCTAGATATTTATCATTATTATAATTGTAATAATCAAAATAAACATCAACTTTTCCTTTTTCAATAGCAGCTTGAAGTTCTTTTTTACTCTTATATTTTTTATATTTAAAATTAATATCTGCTAGTCTAGAAACTCTATTAATATATTCTCCTGCAATACCAGCAACTTTATTGTTTACTTTTACTTCATATGGTGGATTTTCTACATAACCATATACATAATTCTTAGATATTAGTTTTGCTTTCGTTTTTGCATCTAAATCATTTTTTTCTAAATAATAGCTTAGATATGCATTATTGTATTCATCCACATACTTTGTCTGACGCCATTTATTATAATATTTTGTTACTATGTCATTTAGTTTTTTATTACTATCACTTAAAGTAATAACAATTTGTTTATTTAATTCTGTAAAATAATAGTTTACTGAGTATTTATCTTTTTCAATAGTATAGTCCAAGTACATAATGTTTGGAACTATAATCATATTAACACTACCAGAGTCTAAAGCTTTATATAATTCCGTTATATTTTCATATGATTTATAGGAAAGATTCGTTCCACTTTTTAAATAGAAACTTACTTCTTCGGAATCACTTTCTAATACTCCAAAGATAATATTTTTCATATCTGTAATATGATTTATTCTTTGATAAGTTTTTCCTACCGCAACATAGTTATCATTAAATAGAAATAAGTTCTTATCTGTTAGCTTTTCTTCATTACTTAATATTTGAATTCTTAAATTGTCTGTTGTTGGAGTTGAAGTTTTTAAATATGGGATTTTGTTGAACTCAAGCCCAATTTTCTTTTCAAAGTCATCAATAAAGTCAAAGATTACACCTTCTCCATTTGTTCCATATAAGGGATAATCATTTACTACTTCAAAGTCATAAGTCTTATCTTTGTTCTCTTCTACCCATCTTTTTTCAGAAACTGTTAATGTCGTTGTTTTATCTTCTTTATTGTAATAACGATATACAAATACAAATGTTGTGATTGCGATGATGATTGGTAAAATAATTATTAATTTCTTTTTCATGCTAACTCTCCGCTCTATCTTTCGTCCATACTAATGCATCTTTGGTATGATGTTTATATCCAATGATTGGAAATTGACTAGTATTTGTATCATTTTCAATTAATACTTGAATATCATAGAATTTTTTTTCAACATCACTAAATGGTTCAATTGCCTTTGAGCCAAGCTCCTTAGCACTATCAAGAGTAGCGTCATTGGCTTTGATAATAATATATATTAATCTTCCTGCTACTCTTACTTCTACACTAGAGGTTTTATCACTTAAAGAAGATTTTACTTTTTCTTTAGTTTCTGAAGTAATTGGGATTTTATCAATACCCTCTAATCTACTTCCATAGATTGCTTTATTTTCATTATAAGATAATTCTTTTTTTACTAGAAAGACTGCTATGATTATAAGAACAATGATTCCTAGTCCTACTAGTGCATTTTTATGCTTTTTTATATATTTATTATTCATATCATCACATCCTAATATAATTTATTATACACTAAGTATCAGTCCTTTTCAACGAGGAAATTATTGTAATTCTTCTTTTAAAATGTCATTTGCCATTTTAGGATTTGCTTTTCCTTTTGTTTCCTTCATAACTTGGCCCATTAAGAATTTTATGGCTCTATCATGGCCATTTTGATAGTCTGTTACACTTTCTGGATTTGCTTTAATGATTTTTTTAATAACTTCTCTAATTTCTGCATCATCTGTAATATTTTCAATTCCTTGTTCTTTCATAATGGTTTGTATAGACTTATCACTTTCTAAAATTACTTCTAGTATTTCTTTTAGATTCTTACTTGTTAATGTATTATTATCTATTAGATTTACTAATTCAATAAATCTTTCTTTTGATAATGTTGTATCTGTTATTTCCTTTTCTTTTTTATTTAAGTATGCTGATATATCTCCTAATAATAAATTACTTGCTGTTTGATGAGATATTTTTTCTTCTAATAAGTTATTAAAATAATCACTTAAACTTCTGTTTTGAATCAATTTTTTCGTATTGATTTCGGATACTCCTAAGGATAAATACTTTTCTCTTCGTTCATCTGGTAACATTGGAATTGTTTTTCTCACACTATCAATTCTTTCTTCTGTTACAATGACAAATGGGATATCTGGCTCTGGGAAATATCGGTAATCATTACCAGTTTCTTTAACACGCATAAGAACTGTATCCCCTAATTTATCATCAAAACGTCTCGTTTGTGGCTTAAAAGTATCTCCTGCATCATAGATTTTTGCTTGGCGCTCTATTTCTTTTTCAATACTTAATCCTACGTTAGAGATTGAACCAATGTTTTTGATTTCGGCTTTTGTACCAAATGGATCTGATTCTTTTTTACGGATTGAAACGTTTGCATCCGCTCTCATGGAACCTTCTTCCATTTTACAATCAGAAATGTCACTATAGAAAAGTAATTCTCTAAGTTTCTCTAAATAAGCTTTGGCTTCTTTTGATGTTGTCATACATGGTTTTGTAACAATTTCTATTAATGGTACTCCTGCTCTATTGAAATCTAGTAATGTTTTTTCTCCTCTATGAGTTGATTTACAGGTATCTTCCTCAATGTGCATTTCTTCGATATAAACTTTTTTCTTTTCACCATCTACTTCTATTTCGACATATCCATCATAACCAATTGGGGTTGCAAATTGTGTGATTTGATAGTTCTTTGGATTATCTGGATAAAAATAATTCTTTCGATCAAAATGCATTTCACGTCTTATTTTGCAGTTTAAGACAGTAGCTGCTTTGATTGCTAGATTAAGAACTTCTTCATTTAAAGTTGGAAGTGTTCCTGGATAACCCAAATCAATTACATTTGTTAGGGAATTGGCCATTTGTCCATAACCATTTTCTGATGATGAAAAGATTTTGGTCTTTGTCTTTAATTCTACATGTACTTCGACACCAATTGTTGCAATATAATTACTCATTCTTTTCACCTCCGTATGGATTTAGGTCTAGGTTTAATTCTTTTTCTAAGGCACTTGCTAAAGAATAGATTTTTGCTTCTTCAAAAGAATTTGCGATAATTTGCATTCCAATAGGCATATGATTTTTATCAAATCCAATTGGTATATTTAAACCAGGCAAACCGGCCATATTGACTGGTATTACTAGAACATCATCCATGAATGATTTTGACGGATCATCCATTGGATCTGTTAGAAGATATGCAGTGGTCGTCGTAGTTGGTCCAATGATATAATCATAATCTTTGAATACATTTTTAAATTCTTGTTTCATATCATCTCTTATTGATAATGCTTTATAGAAATATTCTCTTGCATTTTCTCCACTTAAAAGATATGACCCTACCATAATTCTTCTTTTTACTTCTTTTCCAAATCCTTCAGCACGTGTTCCAAAATATAAATCACGAATATCTTTTGGATTTTCTTTTGAATGACCATAACGAATACCATCGAATCTAGCTAAATTGGAAGATGCTTCTCCCATCGCAATAATCTGATAAAGAGTTACTGCATGTTCTAGATATTTCATATCAATATAATCGACTTTTGCTCCGAGTTTTTCTAATGTTTTTTCTGTTTCTTTTATTTTATCAATGATTTCATCATCTACAATATCACTAACAAAATAGTTTGGAATAGCAATTTTCTTACCCTTAATACTTTTTCCAATCAACTTGGTAAAGTCTTCTTCTTCTTTTTTTGCACTAGTTAAGTCTTTTTCGTCATGTCCTACAATAGCATTTAGTAATAGTGCGTTTTCATAGACGTTTTTTGTCATTGGTCCTATTTGGTCAAGACTTGATGCAAACGCTACTAATCCATAACGGGATACTCTTCCATACGTTGGCTTCATTCCTACAATTCCTGTGTAACTAGCAGGTTGTCTGATACTTCCTCCTGTATCGCTTCCAAGTGCAAATAAAACATCCCTTGCTGCTATGGTAGATGCACTTCCTCCACTGGAACCTCCTGATATTTTATCTTTATTCCAAGGATTATGAGGAGCTCCAAAGTAACTAGTTCTTGAACTTGATCCCATGGCAAATTCATCCATATTGGTTTTTCCAATAATAATCATATGCTTTTCTTTTATTTTTTCTACCACTGTGGCATTATAAATTGGTATAAAATTCTCTAACATGTGAGATGCACAAGTAGTACGTAGATTTTTTGTTACAATATTATCTTTTACAGCAATAGGAAGTCCAAATAGAATATTATCTACTGGTAAGCTTTCTAACTCTTTGGCTTCTTTTAAAGCTTCTTCTTTATTTAACGTGATGTAAGCATTACAATCAGACTTTTCAATATTATCAAAAGCTTCTTCTACTAGGTCAATTGGTTTTATTTTTTTAGCTTTTAATAATTTGTGTATTTCTTCTATTGGTTGATTTAAATACTTCATTATGCTCCCTCACTTTCTCCAATAACAACTGGTACTTGGATGTAATTTCCACTATGACGTGGAGCGTTTTCTAGGACTTTCTTTGGATCTAACATTTCTCTAGGTTCATCTTTTCTTAACTCCGTATTATTACTCCATGGAGCTATTAAGATTTCATCATCATATCCTTTTACATCATTTATTTTTTCTACGTCATTTAATAGTTTTTTTAATTCTACTTGATATTTCTTTATTTCTTCCTCTGTTACAGCAATACGAGCAAGTTCTGCTACATGTAACACTTCTTCTTTTGTTAATTTTTCTTTCATGGAATAAACTCCTTTCATAACTCTTATTATTATAACATAGATATTATTTGTATGCAGAAGAAATGATTAAAAACATGGCTTAAACCTTTTTATTCATTTACTTCCAATCTTTCTACTCCTTTTCCATAAGTCTAATTATTATGCTCATCGTTTTACTATTTTTCTGTTATTCTTTCTACTTTTTAATTATTCAAGCAATAATATTTCTAAGGTGTTAAGTCTTATGTCTTTCATAATACTATTTTCTTACTACTACATTAAGTCTAAAATACATTTATTTATCACATTCGAAAAGTTTTTCAATAAAAAATACAAAGATTATTCTTTGTATTTGAATAAAACATTTTATTTTCTTGCTCTATGTATTGATTGTTCATCATCTTTATCAGGTGAATTTTCTATGGAATCTTCTATTAATTCAATAGCTTTTTGATAGTCAAATTCTGCGTTACCATCTTCTTCATTTTTTAGTACGTGAATTTGCCATCCGTTTTGATAACATTTGCAGATACCAAATACCCCATTCTTGCCATTTTCTAATATTCTTATGCATGTTTGTGCTTGCTCTTTTGTAATCGTTTCCGGGATGTATATTTGACAAAAATTGCTTTCTATAATGAAGGTAATTGACTGTAAATTGATAGCTGCTAAAAAGGCTAAAGTACGTGCTACTGCATTACTTTTATTTTTTCTAACCATTTCACTATACATGTTTATTAGTTCTGGATAGTCTTGGTATATTATTTCTACTGCTTGTTCATGTCTTACCTTATTGTCAAAGGAATATGCGATACCTACTCCATCTGCGGTAATTCTTCTAACTTCTCTTTCACTACTTTTATTTTTTCCATCAAAGCATCTATTTTTTGTTGTGCTACTAGCATGTGGTCCCCCTCTTAGCATATTTTTTACTTTAAAATTATGTGTTTTTCTTGACTTTAATTCATCATATGAAATAGTAAACAATTCTTTCCATGATAATTCTTCTTCAAGTTTTCTTGCAGTTGAAAGATACTTTATTTTTTTTATTACATCTTCATCTAATCTTCTACCTGTATGTAATACATTAAGATACAATACTGAATTATAATATAGTCTCGTAAAATGCAAGCTTTGTTTTAATGTTAATCCTACTTTATTTCTGATTATTTTTGCATTTTTTAGTAATTCATTATTGTTTTGTATATTTTCAAGTAACCAAATTAAATCTATTTTAGCAGAATAATCATCTATTCCATACATTCTATTTTCATTATCTAGATCCATGTGTAAATTAATTAGTTCTTCTATCTCTTCGTCAGTAAACACTTGTTCAAAATATTTTTGATAGTGTTCTTTTAGATTATTCCAGTAGAAACTTCCTTTTTGATAACTTCTTTTATTCAGACCATAATTGTCCGTTTGTATTAATGCTATAAGATGAGGATATTCTGAAAAATAAGAATATAAATTTTCCTGAGTATGTCCACTAACTAAGTATTCAAATTCAATTTTTTTATCTATTGGCATTCTAATACTTTTAAGATTTACTCCATTTTCATTTATTAATCCATATTTTAGTAATGTTGACATAATTATTTTAAAATATTCTTCATTTGTTCTAGTTTTTAGATAATCACATATTGCATTTCCAATATACATTTTTTATCATTCCTCTTTTTTATTTTTCTAATAGTTTTCTTAATTGTTCTATTTTATCTTGATCTTCTTTATATTCTTTTCTTTCTTTTACAAAGTTCTTTGAACCTCTTTTTTCATAGGAATATCTTGGTATTAATTGAAGATGAAAGTGATTCATTGCTCCATCACACATTGTACATTCATAAACACTTTCACATTGATATACTTTTTTTATAATGTTCATAACTTTTTTAGCAAATAGAAATACTTTCATACAAATATCATCATCTAATTCCATCATATCTTTATAATGCTTTTTCGTAGCAATTACAGTATGCCCAATCGCCCTTGGATTTTCGACTAAAAAGCATTCTAAGTCTTTATCTTCATAAATCATTCTTGGGGAATCATTTCCATAAATGATATTATTATGCTCTCTATCAAAACAGGTTGGACATATTCCTGAGTCTAGAAAATCTGCTCTAGTGATAGTTCCTTTTTTTAACATTTCAATAATTTCTTCATCTTTATACTTTTTTAAATTATTCATCACAGTCCTCCAGTATCTCTACTATAATATAAAAAGAGCAAACTTGCTCTTATTGTTCTGCAAAACAATCTGATATATATACTCTATTAGATTGCTTACTAGTTGCTTGTTTAAAATCTTTGATACTACCAATAATAGTAATTTCTTTTCCTATTTCTAATTTATTTAAATTATTCTGTTCTTTTACCATATTACATTTTATCGTTAAATCATATTTTTTGCCTTCATCTTGATATCCTATGGTAATTGTTCTATTTTTCTTATCTACTTCTTCTAGAGTAGAAATAATTCTTACAAACTTTTTATAGTATTTTGTGTAAGCCTTTTCTGTATTTTCACTGAATTCAATAGCCATATCAACATCTTCTACGGTAATTGGATTGGTGTTATATTTTAATGACCATGAACCAATCTCTCTATCTCTTCTACCTTGTGTTTGATGATACTTGATTACCTTGTATCCTAATCCATAGTATTCTTTTGTACCGCCGTCATTATAAGTATGTAATGGAATAGAGAAAAATGGTCCTACATTGTATTTTGCTACACAAATAACATCAGTTGCTATCATGACTAATATTAACATAACGATTCCAAAGAATATATTAATAATTCTTTTTGCTTTTTTATCTTTACGATTCCATAGTTCTTCTTCTTCATATGCCTCATAGTCATATGCTTTTTCAACATTTTCTTCGTTCTCTTTTATTTCATCAGTTTCTTCTTCTATTATTTCTTCTGGTTCTTCTTCATATGATTTAATAATTTCCTGTTCTTTACTTGCTAAATTCATAATATCTTCTTGGTATGAAACAAATCCCTTTTTCTTATTCTTCATTTTATCACCCACATCCCCTTTTTTATGTGCATATTATAACATATATTCGATAAAAAGTAAAGGCTTTCTGTATTTTTTGACAAAGAAAAAAGCAATTTGAACCTGCTTTTTTATGATATTTTTTCTTGGAATTCTTCTTCTGTCCAAATTTCTATTCCTAATTCTTGGGCTTTCCTGTATTTACTTCCTGGATTTGCTCCTACAATTACTACTGATGTTTTTTTTGATACAGAGTTTGCTGTTTTTCCACCAAGAGATTCTATTTTTTCACTAGCTTCATCTCTTGTATAAATTTGAAGGGAGCCTGTTAGGACAAATGTTTTTCCGGTAAAGTCTTCATTTTCTTCTATATCTTGTCCCAAATAGTTCATATTTATTCCTAGATCTTTTAACTCTTCTACAATAGCTTTATTATGATCATTTGAAAAATAATTGATAATGCTCTTGGCAATAATACCACCAATATCTGGAATACTAACTAATTCTTCTTCTGTTGCTTTTTCAAAGGAATTCATTGTTTTAAAATGTTGTGCTAAAATTCTTGCTGTTTTTGAGCCAACATGTGGAATCCCTAAAGCAAAGATTAATCTTTCTAATGAATTTTGTTTACTATTTTCAATGGCATCTAATAGGTTTGATACTGATTTATCTCCATATCCTTCTAATCTAATTAAGTCTTTTTCATGTTGCTTTAAAGAATAAATATCTGCAATATTGCCTATAAAGCCAAAGTTATAGAAGTCTTCCATGATTCTATCTCCTAACCCATCTATGTTCATTGCATCACGGGATACAAAATGAATCAATCCTTCTATATGTCTAGCTGGACACTTTTCGTTTGGACAATAATAGTCTACTTGCCCTTCTTTTTTTACTAATTTCGTATGGCACATTGGACATTCTTCAATCATGACAAAGTCTTTTTCTTTTCCTGTTCTTCTTTCTTTTTTTACTTCTACTACTTCTGGAATAACATCACCCGCTTTTCGAATGGATACAATATCACCAATTTTTAAATCCTTTTCTTTTACGTATTCTTCGTTATGAAGAGTTGCTCTTGAAATGGTTGAACCGGCGACAATTACTGGTTCTAAGACGGCATTTGGAGTAATTTGACCTGTTCTTCCAACTGTGAAAATAATATCTGTTAGTTTTGTTAGTACTTCTACTGCTGGAAACTTATAGGCTGTTGCCCATTTTGGGTATTTTGCAGTATATCCTAATTTTTGCTGCTGTCTAATGTCATTTACTTTTATTACTACTCCATCAATATCATATGGAAGAGAATCTCTAATCTTTCCTTTTTCTTCAATAAACTCAATAGCTTCTTTCATGTTATTAACTAATCTGTTATTTGGATTGATTTTGAATCCTAATTTCTTCATATAATTGATTGCTTCTTCATGAGTATTTAATCCATAATCCAGTGGATTTGGTAAATGATAAATAAAGTTATCTAGTTTTCTTTTAGCGGCTATTTTAGAATCTAATTGGCGAATGGAACCTGCTGCAGCATTACGGCAATTCTGTAATAATGGTTCTCCTTTTTCTTTTCTTTTTTTATTTAATTCTTCTAAAGTCTTTTTATTCATGAATATTTCTCCACGAACTTCAATATCTACTTCTTCCTTTAGCTTTAATGGAATTACTTTAATGGTTTTAACATTATGAGTGATATCTTCTCCTACTGTTCCGTCTCCACGAGTTGCTGCTCTTACTAGCTTTCCTTTTTCATATAATAGTGAAACAGATAAACCGTCTATTTTTAATTCACACATATACTTTGGATGAATTCCTTCTTTTTCTATTCGATCATTAAAACTAATAAGTTCTTGTTCTGAAAAGACATCAGATAAGGACATCATTGGTATTTTATGAGTTACCTTTTCAAAACCTTCTATGATTTTTCCCCCAGCATGTTGTGTTGGAGAATCATCTCTAATCCATTCAGGATGAGCTTCTTCTATTTCAAATAATTCTCTTAAATATTTATCATATTCTTGGTCTGTAATTGTTGGATTATCTAATGTATGATAGTTATAGTCTGCCTCATTAATAATATCAATTAATTCATTCATTCTTTCTTGCATCTTCATCATTCCTTTTTTCTATCATACCATATTTTTTCTTTTAAAAAAAAAGAAGTTTGATATTTTCAAACTCTTCATCCAATTCTTCTATCTCTATAAATAGCATATCCCATAGTAAGTAGTCCAATTATGATACATGAAATACTAATTATATACATATATGTTGGAACCTTTTCTGCCGTATTTGGAATGGCAATCACTTCATCTGTAATACTTGTTTTAGGATTTTCTACATTTACGTCATCTTCTATATCTGATTCTATACTATTTAAGTTTTCAATTAGATAATCAATATTATCAATATTATAAAACATCAATATTTTCGATGGACTTTGATTATCTTCTGAATAAGCATTCTCAAATAGCTCTAGATAATTCAATACATAGTTACCAATTTCATTTTCTTCTGTTAGTGTGTTTTCATATAATAGTTCTGCTGCATCTGTTTCTTCATTATAAACTATTGTAGCAGCATTAAATACCTGATGAATTGTTTTTGTCATGTCCTGTTCTTCTGGTAATTTGTTCAGAAAAAAATTAACCAATGCTCTTAAATAACCGGAGCTATATATGTGTTGGTAATTCTGTGGATATTGTGTTAATTTGTAATTAACTGCAAGTTCTGCTATATATCCTTTTTTTTGTGTAACATTTGATATTTCTTCTGCTAAAAGTGTTTCTAATTGTTCTTTGGTTATGTTAAGATTCAAATTTACCAAAATATTATCAATTCCATTTATCTTTTCTGTTCTATATTCTGGATTAATTGTATAGTTGGTGGATGATAAAGGAATTTCTTTTGTCATTACTTCATTTATGAAATTATTAAAGCTTTCTTCTGTAACTTCATCCTCTCCTTCTTCTTTCTCAAGTGTATAAACTCTTAGTGAAACCCCCTCTATTTGATATTGGTATTCTCCGTATGTGAAAGTATTGGGCCAAGTAACTGGTTCTGCATAAACATTTGTTGTGATAAAGCATAATAATAATGCTAAAAAAGTAAATTTTCTCTTCATAGTATCCTCCTATTTTTATTATATTTTTTCTTCTTGAAATAAGCAAATAAAAAAGAATAAGTTTTGTTAGTTTACTTATTCTTTACACTTAATTCCATAAATGATTTGGATACTCTCCTTGTGGGTTTTCTTTTGTTTTTACTAGTCTTTTAATAGACTCTTTGACTAGAGGGGTATCTTCTTTATAGGTTACTCCTATCCATTTACTAGTTGTTGGAAGGACCTTTATTTTAACTTTTCCATTTTGAATCATTTCATCTAATACATCTGGTAATAAAAATTCACAGTCATCCATATTTTCTGTATTGTTCTCAAAAAATGTAATGATTTCTTTTTCCAATTCATCAAATATTATTGGAGTAAGTCCAAACATTAACATGGATACTGGTTGGTCTAGAGGAACATCAAATGGTTCTTCTCCATTCAATGGTTCACAATGAACTTTATCTCCATTTTTCTCTACTTTGCTTTCAATCACGTTAGTTAAATATCCATCTTTTTCGATACATACTCCTCTTTTGACACTACCTTGTTCTGATAGTGTTTCTCCTATTTTGTAACCTACAACACAAAAGTCACTTTCCTTTTTTAAGAACTTTGCAGCCTGTCTAAATGCATCTTGCCCAAAAAAATCATCTGCTGAAATAATTGCAAAGTTTTCATGAACTTTATCTTTAGCACAAAGGATTGCTTGAGCAGTGCCATATGGTTTTACCCTATCTTTTGGATAATCAAATCCCTCTGGTAATATATCATTATTTTGGAAACAATATTCCACTTTAATGTGTGGTTCTACTCTAGCTCCAATAGTGTCCTTAAATATCTCATAATTTTCTTCCTTAATAATAAACACAATTTTGTTAAATCCTGCCTGTATGGCATCATAAACAGAATAGTCTAGAATAAATTCTCCATTTGGTCCCATCGGTTCAACCTGTTTTAATCCTCCGAATCTACTACCCATACCTGCGGCTAAAACTACTAATGTAATATCTTTATTCATTTATATCCTCCTTCAACTTCTTACTTGTTCAGTAGTATGCTGATTGCATTTATTATATCATATTTTTATTACTACGAAAAAGAAACTATCAAATGGATAGTTTCTTATGATTATTCTTAACTATGAATTATTCTATTATTTTCTACATTTTGTTCATTAGGATCTGTTAGCATGTTTTCTAATTCCTGATTTTTTTCCATTGATTTTAAATAGTATATTGTTTCTCTTAAAGAATATTTATTATTACCGATACATATTTTTTGATGAGAATCCATTTGTAATAATGCATATTTTAATATAAAATCTTCTATTGTTAATTGCTTATTATTTATTGTTACTATTGTCTTTCTATCAGTTTGAGGTAATTCTTCTAATCTTTGAATAGCATATATCTTATTAAACTTTTTTAATGTTTCTGTATATATAGCTTTGTAGTCTTCCAATTTTTTTCTAAATGATGGACTAGTTCTTAAGACTTCATTTTCTATGTTATCGGGATTAAAATCTCTAAAGTCATATAAAAAATTATATACCGGATGAGTATTACTTATTCTTTCATCATTTGTTCCTTTGTAAGCTTCTATAATTGTATCAAAATTTTGATTAATATATGATAATAGTTTTGTGGCTAGAAACAGTTTATAATTTGTGGTTGTTTCTATTTGCTTATAAGTAAATTCTTTATGATTTGAATTTTTATACGTTTTTGTGTCCATAAAATAATCTTTCAATGTACACACATTATCTAATCTATATGTACTTACTAAAGCAGGAATTAGACTTCTTATGTCATTACTACTCATATTTTTTAAATCTATCTTATCCAATTCACCATTTCTGATTCCATAATTTAGGTAATATTCATACATTCTTCTATTTTGTGATTGATTGATTCTTTGCATAAAAATCTCTAAAAAGCTTTTTTTACTTCCATTTGGATGATAAAAATGACTAAGTACGGGATAATTCTTTATTTCTTCTGGATGCTCTTTTATGATTTTATCCATGTTTTCTACAATAAATTTATCTACCGATATTGGCCTTTTTTTCTCATCGTACATAAATGCATAATAGTTTCTAGTTTCTAAATCAAATTTTCTACTATTATTTAATTCTTCACGTAAGTCTTCTCTTTGGAATTCACCACATAAAAAGATAGTTGCATCATAATATCCATGATTTTCAGCATCTAATTCTATTGATGAATATTTATAATTATCATGATAGCTGTCATAATTATCCGCATTCATGTATTTATTAAATAATTTATATTGGGCCATTTCAAAAGCTGCAACTGTATCTTTATTTTTAGACTCTTCTTCTTGAACAGCGTGACGACATTCATGAAAAACGATATGTGTTAGTGAGGCAATGCTGCATCCTGGTATATCATGGTTAATCACTATTATGTTATGTTCTTCTTCTCCATTTGTTTGCTTATTTCCATCTACTTCTCCTAGCATTACAATTGGCTTTGTTGGGGTAGTATTAGCTATATATTGACAATAAAGGAGTAATTCTGAATCAGATAATCGTCTAACACTTTTATTACTATCAATAATTTTTTTAATTTCTTGTTTTATTACTCGTTGAAGGGATTCATTTTTGGTATTTAAGTTTCTAATAAAAAAAGAATATAGTTGATTTTTCTCTGATTCTGTTAATTCTCTTTTTTTTGATTCTTTATATATTTTTTTTGCAGTAACTTCACTATAATAGCTATCGCGAAATTGTTTTATTTTAAAAGCATTATGCCCAAATACTTTTTCTATAATTGTATCTTTAAGAAGAGGACTATGTACAAACTTCCATGGTTGCTTGTAAAAATCTTGATACATTTGAATTACATATTGCTGGCAAGTTTTTGAGCTTTTTCCTGTTACAATACATTTTGTAAGATAATGTTGTAATTCATAATAATTTCTTACACTTTCAAATGAAAGATCATCAATATTCTTATGAGAGTATGGTAATTCAAAGCACATCTTCTCAAAATAGCTTTCTCCCTTTTGGTCAATAAAATGTTGACTATAATAACTCATATTACCTCCTATACTTTCGATAATTTCTTATGATTTTTCATTAATTTTTTAATTCCATGAGGATGTTTGAAGGCTACACTTACAAGTGTGTTGGTTACTTCTACTACTTTTCCAGTTCCAAATGTATCATGATAAACAAAGTCTCCTACTTGGTAATCTACTTCTTCTTCCCTAAACATTTCTCCTACTTCTATTTTCTTTTCTTGTTGCTTAAATTCTTCTTGAACATTGCTTTCTACTAAATCTTTAGGAATTTCACTTAAGAATCGACTAACCGGATTAATTTGTTCTTTACCAAATAATGTACGTCTTCTGGCATTTACAAGGTGTAAATCATCTCTAGCTCTAGTAATTGCTACATACATTAGTCTTCTCTCTTCTTCTACTTCTGATGATTCCATCAATGAATTCATATGTGGAAATATTCCTTCTTCCATTCCGATGACAAATACATAATTAAATTCTAATCCCTTCACAGAATGAACGGTCATTAAGCTAACTCTATTTGGATCATCTTTATATTCTTCTACGTCACTAATCAAACTTATTTCTAATAAGAAGTCTTCTAGAGAAATTAATCCTTCTCTTTCTTCAAATGACTTTGTAATAGACTTAAATTCTTCTAGATTCTCTAATCTAATTTCTGCTTCTAATGATTTTTCACTTTCCAAATCTTGTTTCATACCTGATGCATCAAGAACTTTATCAATTAATTCTGTAAGGGTTAAATCTTCCGCTACCTCCTTCAGCTTTTCAATAATATTTTTAAATTCTAATTCTTTACCATTAGTGATTACTTCATAAATACTTAATCCAGTCTCATCTGCTTTTCTTGTTAAGTTCTCAATTGTTTTTAGACCAATTCCTCTTTTTGGTGTATTAATTACCCTTAGTAAAGATACATTATCTTTTGAATTATGAATTAAGCGCAAGTATGCAATTAAGTCTTTGATTTCTTTTCTAGAGTAGAAGTAGAAACTACCAATTACTCGGTATGGCATATTTTCTTTTAGCATTTCTTCTTCCATGACACGGGATTGAGCATTAGTTCTATAAAGAACAGCAATGTCTCGATATTCTATGCCTCTATGAGTTAATTCTTTTATTTTGCGAATTACATATTGAGCTTCATCTCTTTCATTGTATGCTCTATAATATTTGATTTTTTCTCCTATTCCTCTAGCTGTCCAAAGATTTTTATCTTTTCTTTGTTTATTATTTTTGATTAAGCTATTTGCAGCATCTAAAATATTACTAGTGGAACGATAGTTCTGCTCCAAAAGAATCGTTTTTGCATCTTTGTAATCTTTTTCAAAGTTTAAGATATTTTTATAATTAGCACCACGGAAACTATAAATACTTTGAGAATCATCACCGACACATGTGATTTTTCTATTTTTTTCACTTAATAATTTGGTTAATATATATTGGGCTTCATTTGTATCTTGATATTCATCTATTAAAATGTATTGATACAAGTCTTGATATTTTTTTAGTATTTCTGGATTTTTTTTAAATAATTCAATTGGTAATAATAGTAAATCATCAAAATCTACTGAATTATTTCTTTGTAGTTTCATTTCATATTGTTTATAAACTTCATAGACTACTTTCTCATAGTCACTAATAGCAAATCTTTCATATGCTTCTGGGGATGTCATCTCATTTTTACAACTACTTATTTTATTACGGATAGCTCTTGGATTATATATTTTTGGATCATAGCCCATATCTTTGATAATCTTTTTCACAACTGTTAGGGAATCATCACTATCCATAATGACGAAGTTTCTGTCATATCCTAGAGCATCATAATTATCTCTTAATAGTTTTAATCCAAAGCTATGGAACGTTGATACTTGTAATTTTTTTGCAAGGGAACCTATTTGTATAAATAGTCTATCTTTCATTTCTTTTGCTGCTTTATTGGTAAAGGTAATTGCTAAAATATTATAAGGACTAACTCCTTCTTCTTCTATCAAATATGCTATTTTTGTAGTTAGAGTCTTGGTCTTTCCCGCTCCAGCTCCTGCTATAATTAATAATGGTCCTTCATTATATAATACAGCTTCTTTTTGTCTATCATTTAACTCTTCTAAATTCATACTATCTACTTCCTGTCTTTTTTTATTATACCCTACTTTATTCGGGAAAACAAATTAAAAAAAGAAGATTTTTTTAAGTTGTTGGACATAAATTTATTTCTTGCGAATAATAATAATGAAGATATGTTTTACATGATTTTCTTTTGGGGATTCGGTTCACTCTAAAAAAGAGAATTATAAATCTTTTGACTTAAGCATATGCTCTCTTTATGCTGACATTTTATAAATAGATATTCAACTATAAAACATATCTTCTTTTATTTGTTATGATTTCAGTGCTATGTTATAATATTTTATTATATTTTTTGGGGGATTTAGAATGGAGAAAAGAAGTATTATTGATTCACATAGTCATATTGGATTTGATTATACATGGAGTATTCCAGGAACATTAGAGGAATATGTTCGAAAGGCTAGAAAACTAGGTATTTGTGAAAGTTTATTAATGCCTGTTCCAATGCCAATTTTAAAACTTGGTTCTTGTGAAGTGATTCCTATTATGTTGGGAACTTATGAAGAGGAAAGTTTTGTTGTGCAGGGAGTTTATGATTCTCATGGTTTGCGACCAATACCTCTTTCTGATAACCCTTATCGTTATGTGAATGAATTACTTTATCAAAATATTTTTCATTTTCATGATTGTGGAATTGATTTACATTTTGTTCCGTTGATTCATCCCTTATTTGATACCAATGATTATCTTGATGAAGTCATTGAGAAGTATCATCCTGTTGCCATCAAGATACATGGTTATTCTAGTCTTTTTTCTCCTTTGGAAATATCTCCAGATTTTTTTCGGATTATTCAACAATATGATATTCCTATTATTATTCACACGGATTGTGATATTGATACTGACTCTGATTCCTTAGATACTTATTTACGTAATGAGAATTCTCCACTTAATTGGATTAAAGTACTAGAGCCATACTCTATTCGAACTTACTTAACACATGGGGCTCGTTTATGTGAAAAAAGTTCTACTATTATCAATGAAAATCCTAACTTTGTCGTGGGGTTAGGTCCAGATTTATTACTTTCCAATTGTCAGGATAGACTGTATTCTGATGATGAATATTTAAAGACTTTATTTTCTAGAATTGATAGTAATAAAATCTGTTTTGATTTAGATTATCCTTGGAATGTATGTTCTTATGATCAAAACTCATTAGATTGGAATTCTCTAGAGCGAATCGAAACTTTAGGACTTACTGAAGAAGAAAAAGAAAAAGTTTATTCCAAGAATTCTAAAGCTTTTTTTCACTTATTATAAAAAGAAGCATTCTTAATGAATGCCTCTATATAATCTTTCTAATTCTGTCATATTATCTTCTAACTTTTTATCTTCAAATTCCTCTTTGGCTTTTTGTAACTTTAACATTTCTTGACGTAAAGATTCTTTTCTTTCTTCTTCTAAACGAATGATTTCTTGTTTTTGTTTTTCTCGATAATCCATTTCTTGATGATTCATTATCAATGGAGTATCCGAAAATTCCTCTCTATCTATTTCCTCTCTTGTCTTTTGGCGAATTAACATTTTTAAAATTCTCTTGTAGTCTTCTAATGTTAATAAGTTTTCAAATTCTTTCGTTAATTCTTTTTCTTTTTGAATTTCTCTTTCTAAATCCATATTCGTTTTCTTCTGGGTGATTTGTAATTCATTTTCTCTAACATTTGCTTTTGGAATTTTACCATATAACCAATCTGGTGTTTCTTTTGGTTCGTAATTCTCTGGTAATTTTTTTATTTTCTTTTTGACAATTACTTTTCTTACTTTAGGCTTATAGTCTTTTTTTATGTAAATTAAAATTAATTTATATAGTATTAAGAAAATAATCCATACGATAAAAATAACACTAGAAAGTTCTATTAAAGCAGTTGTTTTCTTATTTCCATAAATGGAACCTTGACTATAAATATCTAGGTTCTTTTTACTAATAACACTTAAGACTAAAAAAAGTATATAGTTCATAATCACATAAATTATACAATTCAGTTTTTTAATATATTCTGATGTCTGAAAACTAAAAATACTAATCCATACTATAATGTTCATAATGATTAAAGCTGCTAAATAGATTGCAATATTGGGAAATAATATTGCAATAAAGAAATTGTTCATCATATAGTCAAATATTTTTCCTAAAGATGTATGATAAAACAGTAACATGCATATAAGGATGAAGATAGAGACACCAATATATATCTTTTTATTTCTCTGTATGGTTCTTCTGTTTGTTGTTGAAAAGATCATTCCTAAAATAATCAATACTAATATAATTAATAAGTATAAATAAGAACTTTGAGACATCTTGAAAAGAATGTCTATCTTCTCTAAAAAAGACATTTTGCTCATATCTTCACCCCCCCTTTTTTAATTTTTATTCTTCTATATTGATTAATTCTGCAATATATATTGTTTGTGTTGTGGAATCATTGTTGGTACAAGTAATTAATGTCAAAGTAGTTTTACTATAATCACGATAGATTGCTAGTTTACCTGTCTTTGGTTGTGTATAAATATTAACAATGTTATACACATACTTTTTATTTTTATAATTAATATAGGCAGTATCATTAATTTGCAATTGATATAAGTCATTAAAAAACGCTTTCCAACCGGTACCGGAATGACCAGCTATAATGAAGTTTCCTTTTTCTTTATCTGGATAATCGGAACCATTTACTACCAATATATTCTTTTCAACATCATTCTCTGAAGAACGATAATCGAGGAATCCTTTGGTTAGATTAATTTTTGGTATTGTTAAATATCCAATGTAATCGTTTGTAATAACCTCTGGCAATTTTTCTTCTTCTTGTACTGGTTTCTCTTCCTTTTTCTCTTCTTCCTCTGTAATACTTATGATTTCATTTCCCGTATAGAATGCATTGGCCATATAATCATAAGCTACAATTTTTTTTGATTGAATGTAATTATATGAAAGAAAGAATCCTCCTATTAAAGTAATGAGAGCCCCTATAAAGGCCGTTCTACTTGGAGAGATTCTTTTACTTCTTGTATTAAGCTCTTTTTCCATTCTTATTAATATAGAGAATTCCAGCACCCATTATACTTGCTCCTAAGATATATAGTATCGTAGTTGATACTGATGCAGTATCTGGAACAATTGTTTCTTTTGCATTTACAAATGATACCTGATGAGATTGATGCTCATCATCAATTGTAAATGATACTTTATTGGTGTTGATGACATATCCTTGTGGAGCACTTGCTTCTTCCACGGTATATGTTCCATCGGCTAAGTCTGTTAAAACATAAGGTTGTTCTGTAGTTGTAAATCTAGCTACTTCTTCTCCCTTAGAATTTTTTACTACCAAGACTGCTCCAGCAAGTGGGCTTTGTGTTTCTTGATCAACTTTTATGATATTAACAACAACTTTTTTTGGTGCATTTTCAATTGTTACTTTTACATCTCTATTACTATCACTGATTGTGAATTTTGTAATATTTTTGTTAATTGCATATCCAGTAGGTGCTGATGTCTCTTCAATTGTATAATTACCATTTGCTAAGTTCCTAATAACGTGTCCAGTTGCTTTTGATTCCCAATTTGCTAATACTTTTCCGTTTGCATCTTTTAATACTAATTTTGCTCCTGCTAGAGCTTGTTTTGTATTTGCATCTACTTTGGTAATTGTAACCTTTGAAGATGATATTTCAAGTTGTAATTCTGAAGAAACATCTTTTTCTATTTTTTCTAATAAAGCCACATTTTGCATACTAGAATCAACTGGTTGATATTCATATGCCATATAGCTTGCATTTCCTTTACCAGATGCTTTTACTTTAATTGATAAATCAGTAGAAGTAACACTTGATGCTGGAACTTTAATCTTAAATGATTCATTTGTTTTCATTGTAAATGCCTTTGAATAAACTGATTCTTCTCCGTTTTTTACAATCATTGTTCCTGAAGGTGCATTTTCTAATGTAATTGAATAGGAACTTAAATTTTTCATTGTACTAGCTTTAATATCAGCTGAAGTATAATAACCATTTTGTAATACTAATTGACCATCTGTTGTTGCAATTGCTAATTTTGTATCAGTGTGTCCAATACTATCATTTCTATGATTATATCCTTCAGTCATTAATTGTTTTACATATGGTCTTAAGTTTTGTGGATCTGATCCATCTGATTTAAATTGCTCACCTAGGTTAGTGCTTCCAGTTGTTTTATCTAAATACCACCATACTGCTGTTTGTGTAATATAATAGTCTTTTGCTTTATCACCAGTAATTTTTTTATTAGGGTAGCCATTTTTTAAAATATAAACTAACCCTCCTGTAATATTCTTACTGTTTTTAACCATTTTAGCTTTCACATTTGTAGCTGTATTTTTATGCATATTTAAACAATACAAATATTTTCCTTTTTCTGTCACTTTGTAATAGAAACTAACTCCAGCAATATAGTCCCCTGTTTTGGTAGCATTTCCTAATTGAATTGTATCACTTGCTGCTTTTACATTGAATATTCCAGTTACCATAATTGCTACCGAAATTATCATAGCTAGAAACTTTCTCATCATATTATTTACTTTTTTCATTGTAATCCCCCTCATTAATTTGCCTTATTATAGCACTTTTCTCCCTGTTTGGCAAGTAAAACCTTGTTTTCACTCTATCTTTCCTCTCTTTTTTTTACTTTTTATCAATTTTTCTGATCACTTCTCTTTCATACTTTTTCTATATCTGTTATATCACATTCTTATCGTACTGATAACATATTTTTTTTCTTTTCATATAATACTTTGTGAGGTGAATTATGAAAAAACATATTTTTTGGATGATAATAGGAACTCTTCTTATTATACTTGTGGGATTTGCTATTTTTTCTTATCATGAGTCTTCTCAGGTTAAAGATTCTTCTTTTAAAAAAGTCACTCTGGCTGAAGTCGCTCATACTGTATTTTATGCTCCAATGTATGTAGCAATAGAAAAAGGTTTTTTTGAAGAAAAGGGAATTCAAATTAATTTAATTCTTACAAGTGGTGCAGATAAAGTAACAGCTGCTTTATTATCAGGAGATGCTGATATAGGTTTTTCTGGGAGTGAAGCTACAATTTATGTCTATAATGGTGGTGAAAAGGATTATTTAAAAACATTTTCACAATTAACACAAAAAGATGGTACCTTTCTAGTTTCTAGAAAACAAATGAAAGATTTTTCTCTTGAAGATTTAAAGGGAAAAAGTATTATTGGTGGTAGAGCAGCGGGTATGCCTGAAATGACTTTAGAATATGCCCTAAAGCAACATGGTGTTGATCCTAGAAGTGATGTTTCAATTGATACTTCTATTGCGTTTGCTGCTATGAGTGGAGCTTTTATTGGTGGGCAAGGAGACTTCGTCACTTTATTTGAGCCAACTGCTACGATGGTAGAAAAGCAAGGATATGGATATGTCGTAGCTAGTGTTGGAGACCTTGGAGGTATTGTTCCTTATACTTCTTATTCTGCAAGAACTAGTTATATCAAAAAAAATCCAAAATTGATTAAGAAGTTTGATCAAGCTATTCAAAAAGGATTAGATTATGTTCATAGCCATACTGATAAAGAAGTTGCTAAAGTCATTTTAAAACAATTTCCTGATACTTCTTTAAATGATTTAGAAAATGCTATTAAGCGTTACCGTTCTATTGATACATGGCCTACAACTACCACTTTTACTGAAGAATCTTTTGATCATCTACAAGATATTATGATTGATTATGGTGAGATTCAAGAGAAAGTAGATTATCATCAATTATTCTATTCTATTTCATAAGAGACGTAGTCTCTTTTTATGATTTCTATCCTTATCATATTTCTTTTTCTTTCATACATTATTTTGGGAGGAGAAAGTTATGGAGAAAAAAATATTACAAGTTTCTCATTTAAAAAAGAATTATCATACTTTAAAGGAAGAAATTGAAGCTTTAAAAGATATTAATTTCTCTGTTGACAAAGGAGAATTTATTTCCATTGTAGGTCCTAGTGGTTGTGGAAAATCTACTATTCTTTCTATTTTAAATGGTTTGTATGAAAAATCTAGTGGTACTATTCAAATGGACTCTAACACTCATATTGCTTATATGCTACAAGATGATTGCTTATTGCCATTTCGTACAATTCTAGATAATTGTCTTATCGGCTTAGAAATAACAGGAAAATTAACAGCAGAAAATCGTCAATATGTCATTAATTTATTAAAATCTTATGGTCTTTCACAATTTATTAATCAATATCCTAGTAGCTTATCAGGTGGAATGAGGCAACGTTGTGCTTTAATTCGGACACTTGCGGTTAAGCCTGATATTTTATTATTAGATGAAGCTACATCAGCATTAGATTATCAAACCAGTTTAGCTATTAGTGAAGATATTCATCGGATTATTAAGAAGGAAGGAAAAACAGCTATTATGGTTACACATGATATTGCTCAAGCAATTAGTATGTCTGATAGTATTATTGTTTTATCCAAAAGACCTGCAATCATAAAAAATAAATATACATTATCTTTTGATTCTCATTTAACTCCAATGGAGAGAAGAAAGACAAAAGAGTTTTCTGATTATTATGATATGATATGGAGGGATTTAGATGTACACATATAGTAAGGAACATTTAGATTATCTAAAAAAGAAGCGTAAGAAAAAAAGAACCATTACTTTTTGGAGACTTTCTATTGTATTATTAATATTTTTTGTTTGGGAATTATTTGCGAGAAATCATATGATTAATACTTTTCTTTTTTCTAGCCCTAGTAGAGTCATTCAAACTATGGTCTCTCTTATTCAAAGTAGAGAACTATTTCTACATATTGGTATTACTATATATGAAGTTTTTATCAGTTTTGTAGTTACATCTCTTCTTAGTTTTTTCATAGCAACCATTTTGTGGAGTAATGATTTACTTGCTAAAATAATGGATCCATATATTACTATCTTAAACTCTCTACCAAAAGTTGCTCTAGGTCCTCTCATTATTATTTGGGTTGGAGCTAGCATTCATTCCATTATTTTTATGGCTCTCATGATTAGCCTTTTTGTCACTATTCTTACTATTTATCAAGGCTTTATTTCTATTAATCCTAGTTATATTATTATGTTAAAATCTTTTGGAGCTAGTAAATGGCAAATTTTTCAAAAAATTATTTTTCCTAGTAATTATGATACCATAATTGCTGCTTTAAAGATTAATATTTCTATGAGTTTAATTGGTGTTGTGATGGGAGAATTATTAGTATCTAAAAGTGGATTAGGATATTTGATTATGTATGGATCTCAAGTATTTCAAATTGACTTAGTAATTACAGGTGTCTTTCTTTTAGGAGTTCTTTCATCTATTATGTATTTTTTATTATCTTTACTTGAAAGATATTTCATTCAAAAGAAATCATAGGATTTCTTTTTATATGGTTACCTGTAATATTCTTTCTTTTTTTACTTGCATATTTTATATTAGAATACACAATTGGAGGTGGTGTCTATGAATTATAAATGTTGGTTTCTGTATCTTTTGATATTGGCACTACTGGGAATCATGATAGGTTTAGTTTTTTAGATATTCGTGTATTCAAAAAGGAAGATTTCTCTTCCTTTTATTTAATATATTGATTTAATGATTTTGTACGATACTTTAATTCGTCTAGGTCACAAGAAGGTATAAATCCTGGTTCTCCATTGATAACATCTGGAATACGATTTACAATTGTCGCACAGGTTAATTCTACTGTTGCTGGACGATTTACAGTAATGGTCGTTTCTGGTTCCCCTATTATCGTCCATTCATTTTTATCGAATTCATCTGGTCCATATACTTTTCCTATACATTCTGATTCTATTACAATTCCCTCTTTTGTATTTGTCGTCACAATAGCACTCATTCCAGTTGCATTTCCTTGTGGGATTGTCATATTTAGAGTTGAGGAAGAAATATCTTCTTTGTACGTTGTTGGAACACATTCTTGCGATTGACTAATTACAGTTAAACCTAGCTTTCTAGCTAGCCATCCATTTACATTCCACATATATGATGGAGTATATTTTCCACTATCAATGATTTGTTGTCTTTCTTCTGCACTCATACGATCTACACTTGCAATTTTACTATCAAATTCTTCCATTGATAATCCTGAACCATGTGCTTCTGCTAAAGCAATTCCATAGTCTTCTACATTGTAGGAAGAACTTCCTTTAATTTTTTTAATGGTATGAGTGGATCCCGCAATAGCACTGATTAGTTCTCCCCAATAAATGTCTTGATATCCAGAGCCAACGATTGTACAATCATGTTCTTTGGCTATTCTGTCAATTTCATTTGTTAGTGTTGGATTAGAATTATAGGCATAAAAAGCTTCTTCACAAGTTGTAATAGCGTTGGTTCCTGTTTCTGCACAGATTTTTAAAGCTTCTTCGACATCACTTAATAAGCTCATAGTTGTAATGATACAGATATCTGGATGTAACTCTTTTAATAATTCTCGAGCATTCTCTACACTTGTTATTGTTACTCCTCTTGCTTCAGTGCCCATCACTTCACCAATATCTTTTCCTATTACATTTGGATTAATATCAATGGCACCAACAATTTCTGCTCCTTTTTCAAATACATATCTCATTGTATACACAGACATTTTTCCAGTTCCATACTGAACTACTCTTATTTTTTGATTCATTTTATCCCTCCTAGTTTAAAAATACCTCTATTTTCTCTATTTATCAATTTTTTTTGTAAAAAAAAAGAAGAGTTTGTCTCTTCTTGACACTTAATTTTTCCCAAAAGCTGTGAACGATAACATAAGTCCTCCACAAATATTAGCAGAATGCTCATCATATCCATATTCACCAAATGTAAAGGTGGTAATAAATGGAACTCCTCTTGTCTCTTTTAGTAATTGTTTATGAACCTCATCTATTTTATCTCCAATCCCAAGCTTTCTGCCACCGCAATGGATTAATATATAGGATGCTGGTTCAGTATAGATTTTTCTTTTTAAATCTTTTATGGTCTCTCCTGTTGATTGAATTAATTCCTGTTGGGTCGCTTCTAATTGAATGATTGCAGTTCCTTCTACCACTTTATTTCCTAAAGTAATGGTATCATCTGCTGTAGTTTTTGTACCCATATCATTTCCAAACATTGGATGACGAATCACTGTTAAATTTCCCAATGGGTCTTTTATACCTAATGGTTTGGTTACGGATGCTACTAATAAATTTTTCCCCTTTAAATCATTTGGAGAAACATTAATCCAATGAGCATATTTTTTTAAAGCTGAAATTCCATCTATTGAAACTAGAGTACGATTATTTTTCACTTCTGTGATTAATCCTATATTATTTGTTTCTTTATATTGACCTGTAAATGAAGTTACAATTTCATTATCTGTATAGAAAAAAGCTACTGCTACTCCATCAGAGAATACTTTATCATTACAAATTATTTTCCATTTTCCTGATAAGTCATCATCGGCAGCACTTCCACCAAACATTGGAACTCTTCCGATAACATCTTGTATTCCCATTAAATATTCTTCTTCCTCTTTTGGACTTGCAACCATATAAAAGTATGCTGGAGCTCTTGTGGTTTGTGCATCTTCTACAGCTGCTATAGCCACTTTTCTACCAATTGCTCTAGCATCTCTTCCTGCTTCATGGCATCCTACACCAACAATCATATTAGGATCATTTATCGATAGCATTCCGGCAAATCCATCATCTGATGTAATATATCCATCTGGTACAATGATTCCTTCTGTACTAGTGCATCCTATAATAGGTGCATTGGTTATACTTTGAATTCCTTTTACTACTTTTTTTAAATCACTATTTACAGAGGAATATAGGAAATTCAATTGTATATTGGATAAATCTTTTGTTGCTTGAGTAGCTGTTTCAACTCCCATTACATAACTATCTGAATTTATACTATAACCAACCTTGGATTTTAACATATTTTCTCCTTTTAGTATGCTTCTTTATATATTTCTATTAGATCATCTACAGTTACTTCTCTTGGATTTCCAGGTGTGCAAACATCATTAATAGCTTGTTGGGCAAGAGCTGGTAACATTTCTTCTGGAATACCGATTTCTCTTAGTGTCTGTGGAATTCCTAAACTTTTCGATAAATCTGCTATTGCTTCAACGACTTTATCAACAGCAGCTTCATCACTTAAATTATCCATATCTAAATTAAACGCTCTTCCCATATTTCTAAATAGATCTGGACAAACTTGTCCATTAAATTTCATAACATGTGGTAGTAAAAGTGCATTTGCTACTCCATGAGGAGTATCAAAGAATGCTCCTAAGGAGTGAGCCATAGAATGAACAATTCCTAGTCCGACATTGGAAAATCCCATACCCGCAATATATTGTGCATAGGCCATCTTTTCAATAGCAATTGGATCTTTGTCGTTTGCAGCTTTTGCTAGATTTTTATATATTAATGCCATAGCATTGATATGAAACATATCTGGGATTAGCCAACCAGCTTTTGTAATATAACCTTCCATTGCATGTGTTAGGGCATCCATTCCTGTTGATGCTGCTAATTGCTGTGGCATTCCATCCATTAAGTCAGGGTCTATGATTGCACATACAGGTACGTCATGAACATCGATACATACCATTTTTCTCATGTTTACTTCATCAGTAATCACATAGTTCATTGTTACTTCTGCTGCTGTTCCAGCAGTTGTAGGTAATGCAAATAATGGTAATCCTTGATTTCTAGTTTCTACTGCACCATCTAAACTTGTAACAGCTGTGTGTTCTGGATTAGTCATGATGATTGAGATAGCTTTTGCAGTGTCAATTACACTTCCTCCACCAACAGCTACAATAGAATCTACATTACTTATTTGAGCAAGCATTAATCCATCTTGTACATTTTTTACTGTTGGATTTGGCTTGATGTTCATATATACAAAATATGTAATTCCTTCCCTATCTAATATATCTGTTACATATTGTGCAGTATTTGTATTCATTAAATTTGCATCTGTTACAAATAATACTTTTTGATATCCTCTTTTCTTTAGCTCTTCCCCTAGTTTTGATCTTGATCCTCTTCCGAAGTATGAGGTTCCATTTAATACTACTCTATTTATCATATTCTAGCCTCCCTATTTTCTTTATTATATCATAATTTTGTTACACATAAAGTGTTTTCTTTTACTTTTTTATTTTTTTACAACAAAAAAGACACATCATCTTAATGTGTCTTGTGACTTTGAATTTAAAGATAGGTCAGCTCTTCTTCCATCTTTATATGCATAATATCCTGCTGCGGCAATCATTGTTCCGTTATCTGTACAATATTTCATTGGTGGAATAGATAATTCTACATTCATTTTATCTGTAAGTTCTTTCATTGCCGTTCTAAGTCCATTATTGGCAGCTACTCCTCCAGCTAAAATAACATTTTTTATATTTTTTTGTTCTATTGCTTTTTTTACTTTAGAAGTAATGGATTCTACTGCTACTTTTTGAAAGGATGTTGCAAGATCAGCTTTTCTCAATTCATTTCCTCTTTGTTCTTCATTATGAGCTAAGTTAATTACAGCGCTTTTAAGTCCACTAAATGAAAAATTATAGCTATCATCTCGTAGCGGAATTGGTAATTGATAGGTATCTTTCCCTTCACTGGCAAGTTTATCTAGTTTAGGTCCTCCTGGATATTCTAAACCAATTACTCTGGCTACTTTATCATAACATTCTCCTATGGCATCATCTAAAGTTCCACCTATTTTTTCAAATTTATAATGATCTTTCATTTCTATGATTTCTGTATGTCCACCACTTACTACAACTGCTAGTAGTGGAAATTTTAACTCTTTCACTAAACTATTCGCATAAATGTGCCCAGCTATATGATGAACCGGTATTAATGGCTTATTATATAAAAAAGATAATGTTTTAGCTGCTTCTAAGCCAATCAGTAAGGATCCTATTAATCCTGGTCCATATGTAATTGCAATTGCATCAATGTCTTCCATACTCATCTTTGCTTTTTGTAAACATTCTTCTAATACTATGGTAATGTTTTTTACATGATGTCTACTGGCAATTTCAGGAACTACACCACCAAAGTCTTTATGGATATCTATTTGAGAAGAAATAACTGTAGCAATTTCTTCTGTACCATTTTTAACAATAGAAACACTTGTTTCATCGCAACTACTTTCAATTCCTAAAATGTACATATCCTTCACTTTAATCACCTTTTCTTTTTTCATTCATATTTTAACATAAAAGACTCTTTAAAAAAAGAGTCTTATGAACCTTTTCTCTCCATTAGAATACCATCTATTCCTTGATAATATCCTTTTCGAATTGCTTTTTTCTCAAAACCATTATTTAAATATAGTTTTATTGCTGGTAAGTTGGTTTCTTTTACTTCAAGAGTGATATCTTTATCCACAATTTTTATGAATTCTTTTAATAATAAATTTCCTTTTCCACAGTTTCTGTGGATTTTATTTATTTCTATTTGATTAATTTCCACTCTTTCATAAATATCACTATAATAGATAAAACCAATTATTTCTTTTTTTTCCACTAACACTATCATTTTTCCAAATGGATTATTTTCAAATTCTTTTTGATAATAATCTTTATCTATAAATGATTTGCTTAGTAAACCAATATTGTTTAAGTTTATTTCAACAATCATAATTTACTTTCTTCTGCTTCTGTTAATTTTAAATATTCAGGATTTACTGCATGTGGATTCATTGCTTCTTTATCTTTAAAATAATTTACTATTTTTTCAATATCAGGATTGTATAATTCTATCTTATTAAATGAATCAAACTTATCATTTGATATTATCTCGTAGTCATCTATACTATTTAGTTTTTCTGATAAATCTTCAATTGTGATATGTTGTGGCTTTAGTATTTCTTTATAATCTTTATCATAAATTGCTGCGAAAACATATCCCCTTCTTGCATTAATCATTGGAACATGAATTTTATTATTTTTACTAGACATAGCCATTGCTTCTAACGAATAGATTGTTGTGATTGGAATATTCATACTCCAAGCATATACTTTTGCAATTGTAAGACCAATTCTAATTCCTGTAAAACTACCAGGTCCGTTTACGATAATGATTTTATCAATCTCTTTTGGATCTATTTTAGTCTTTTCAAATAAAAGTGCTATTTTGGGTAAGGCAACTTCTGATAAACTTTGTCCATATTCTTCTTTTACTTGATAAAGAAGTTTATCATTTTCCACAATTCCTGTGTATAAAAAACTTGAAGAAGTATCTATATATAAGATTTTCATAAAATAGCCTCACATAGTTCTTCATATTTTCTACCATATGGAGTAATTGTAATAATTCTTTTATCTTCATCTTCAGATGAACTTTTTATTTTTATATCAAGACGATTATCTGGTAAATAGTCTGGTATCATATCTGCCCATTCTATGATTGTTATACCTTTTTTTGTGTAATATTCTTCTATCCCTAAATCTTCTACCTTACCATCTAATCTATAAACGTCCATATGATACAAAGGTAGTTCCCCTGAAGTATATTCTTTTATAATATTAAAAGTAGGAGAAGTTACTTCTTCTTTTACTTCTAAAGCTTGAGCAAATCCTTTGGTAAATACTGTCTTTCCACTTCCTAAATCGCCTTTTAAACATATGACCATATTTGGAAATTTTTCTGATTCTATGTTTTGAGCTAATTCAATTGTTTCTTCTTCAGAATATGTTGTTAATTTAAAATCCATTTTCATCACCTAAAAATTATTATATCAAAAAAAAAGAGTTATACAACTCTTAACTATCATATTTTTAAATAAAAACTGTCTAATTTTTTATATTTACAAATTATATTTACAAAAATATAAAAAAAAATTCTTGGCAACGTCCTATCTTCGCATACACTATTGTCGGCGATGAGTGGCTTAACTTCTGTGTTCGGGATGGGAACAGGTGTACCTCACTCTCTATCGTTACCAAGAAAATATAGAGAAATAATTCTCTGAAAACATAGATATTGTGTTCATCAAATGATTAAATTATGATTAAATCCTCGATCTATTAGTACTGGTCAACTCAAAATGTCAC
>CAMOGG010000013.1 GCA_946614095.1 uncultured Caryophanales bacterium
ATCATTTTGATGATGTTATTGAAACAACTCTTTTATCTATGTTTTATGGAGCAGAGGTTAAGACAATGATGCCTAAACTTCATAGTGAAAACTTTGAAGGATTAGAGCTTATTCGACCTTTATATCTTGTACATGAAGATGATATTCTAGCTTGGAAGAAATATCATCATCTAACATTTTTAAACTGTGCTTGTCGATTTACGGAGAAAAGTTCTTATGATGAAAGCTTAAGTAAGCGTAAAGAAGTAAAAAAATTGATTAAAGAGTTAAAAAAGATTAATGAAAATGTTGATTATAATATTTTTAAATCATTAGATAATGTCAATGCTGATTGTATTCTTGGATATAAGAAAAATAAAGAATATCATAGTTTTTTGGATGATTATAAATAATAAAAAAACCTTCTGATTATTGGCAGAAGGTCTTTTTAATTTGATGTTGAAATAGATATCATTTTGATATTATCTTTATTAAAATAGAATTCTATGTAGTCTCTAGAATTGCTTTGATTATCATCTAAATAGTATTTTAAATATACTGCTGTTTCATATGTTTTTTCTTTTACATTATTATATCCAAGAGAAATCATTTTGCTTCTAACTTCTTCAATGGTACTTGTATAATTTAATTCTCCTATAAAATAAACGTTTTCGCTTCCATCTCCTGGATTATAAAAGTCTCCTGAAATAATGTCACAGTCTTCAATATTTTGTGTTTTGTTTGTTTTATTTATTACTGTTATAACTACTCCTCCAGGATATGATCCTATTCTTCCTCCAGTTGTTGAATTGTTTGGAGCAATTTGATTCTTTCCTTTGTCACTATCAAATTCCCATCCAACTTTTTTAAAATCTTCTTTTGTACACGGAAAGTTTATTATATTGTTGTTTATTTTTACTTGAAAAAGTTGATTAATTTGTTGTTCTGTTTCTTCACTACTTTTATTTACTTCTTCTTGTTCAATATTTTCTACAGAGTTTTCTTCCTCTTCTACTATTTCATTTTGATGAATTGTTTCATTTTGTTTTCTTTGATAGTTTATTATTGATATGACACCGATTCCTATTAATAGTATTAATAATATAATAATTCCTAATATGAGTGTTTTATTTTTATTTTTACTTAATTCTGACTGATTGTTATTTTGCTCTTCCATTTTAATCATCCTCTTACTATTTATTGTATCATAGTATTTATATTTGAAAACTATATTTTTTTAGAAATAGCTTATTGAAATAATAAATTAAATATGTAAGAAATAAATATATATAATTAAGTATTAGAAAATAGTATAAAATTTGTCTATTAAAATTTGTTTTTTTTGTGTAGAATCATTTTTTTCTTTGAATACATATAATATATTGAGGTGATGATTTGAATCAAACATATACTGTGAAACAGGGAGATACTTTATGGGGCATTAGTAATCAGTTTGGGGTATCGGTTACGGAACTTGCTTCTTTAAATGATGTAGATGCGAATACTTTACAAATTGGACAGACTTTAAAGATTCCTTCTAAAACGGGAATTAATCCAGATAATATGTTTTTATATACCGTTAAGAAGGGCGATACTTTATATTCTATTGCGAAGG
The DNA here is from genome assembly GCA_946614095.1 of uncultured Caryophanales bacterium. Taxonomy (GTDB): domain Bacteria; phylum Bacillota_I; class Bacilli_A; order RF39; family UBA660; genus UBA3789. The sequence goes on from CAMOGG010000013.1 coordinate 1,595, forward strand.
TATATGGTACTAGTGTAAGTGAGATAAAGAAATTAAATTATCTTACAGGAGATTCGTTAGTAGTTGGCCAAGTAATTCGAATACCAGAAGTTTATACTCCTTTTGATGAGATTAGTGTTCCTAATTATATTAATTATACTGTTAAGAGAGGAGATAATTTATATTCTATTGCTAGAGAATATGGGGTTGATGTAAATACTCTGATGCAAGATAATGCTTTATCTAGTACTGTTCTTCGCATTGGACAAAACTTAAAGATTCGAGTTTCTAAAGAATTAGAGGTAGAAGAATGCTTTGGAGAAGACTATATTCCAAATGAGACTAATACTTTATATATGGTTAAGAAGGGAGATAGTTTATACTCTATCGCTAGAAAATATCAAACTAGTATAGATGATATTGTTTCTCTTAATAATTTGAAAAATAATAATTTAAGTATTGGTCAGGTGTTAAAAATACCTAATTCTAGTAATAGTGGTATTACTTATCAGGTTGTTAAGGGGGATAATTTGTATTCAATTGCTAGGAAGTTTGGAACAACAGTTGATACAATTAAGAAGAAAAATAATTTGACTAGTAATAATTTAAGTATTGGTCAAATCTTAAAGATTTAGGAGGTTTTATGAAATATATCATTGATGATAATTTCCTTGATGATTCTAAATACATTGAGTTTATTCAAAATAATCCTGGAAAAGCAAATTTAAAAATTCGGGCTTTTACGGCAAGTGAGGCACTTCCGTTAGTTGGAATTCATATTGTTGTGCGTACTATGGTAGGAGAGGATGAGTTTGTCTTTTTTGATGGAGAGACTGATTCATCTGGTATGATTCATACTTTATCACTACCTACTCCTTCTCTAATGCCTGATAATTTAGAAACTCCAAATAGTATTTTGTATGAAGTTTTAGCAGAGTCAGACACTATGAATATGAGTCGCTTGTATCAAGTTAGGATGTATGATGGAATTTGTGTGATTCAAAACATAGAACTTTTACCAGAATGGGGGAGTAATTAATGGCTGTTCGTTATCCTATTGTTCCGAATATGATTACGGTTCATTTGGGAAAACCTGATGAAGCAGTTCGAAATATTACCATTCCATTTACGGATTATATTTCAAATGTTGCGTCTTCTGAATTATATCCGACGTGGCCAGTTAGTGCACTAACTGCCAATATTTATGCCATTATTTCATTTGCTATGAATCGTATTTATAATGAATGGTATCGTAGTAAGGGGTATAGTTTTGATATTACTTCTTCTTCTGCTTATGATCAAGCTTATACGGAAAATCGTTCTACTTATGAAAATATTAATAATATTGTGGAAGATAGTTTTAATAACTATGTTGTGAAAAACGGTCAAATACAACCATATTTTACTCGTTATTGTGATGGAAGAAAGACTACTTGTAATGGACTTTCTCAATGGGGAAGTGTTTCTTTAGCAAATCAAGGAAAAGGTGCTTTAGATATTTTAAAGTATTACTATGGGAATGATATATCTATTAAGTATAATGCTCCAGTTGGGGATAATACTAGTGGATTTCCTGGTTATGATGTGGGGCTGGGAAGTGCAGGAAATCCTGTTTTAGCTATACAACGTGATCTACGAAGAATTAGACAAAATTATCCTGCTATACCTGACATTACTGATACTTACGGAATTTATAATGAAGAGACTAGGAGTGCTGTTTTAAAGTTTCAAGAAATCTTTAACTTACCTGTTACAGGTACTGTTGATAAGGCAACTTGGTACAAGATTAAATATATCTACACAAGTGTGAAAAAGTTATCTGATTTATATTCAGAGGGATTAAGTGAGAGTGAAGCAACTTTTTTATATGAAGACGAGTTAAATTATGGAGATACTGGTATTGAAGTGGAACACATTCATTATTTTTTAGATGCGATTGCTTTTCTAGACTCAGATATACCTAGACTTCCTACAAATTCTATCTATAATGATAATTCTATGATGATGGTAAAAGCCTTTCAGGAAAAATATGGTTTACCTGTAACGGGTATCTTTACTTATCAAGATTGGAAAGTTATGAAAGAAGTATATAATTCTTTATTACGAACTTTTAATCCTAATTATCAGAATTATATTGATGAATTATATCCAGATTATTTTTTAGTACGGGGTACTAGTGGAGATGATGTTTTAAGATTTCAAAGGTTTTTATTATTAATATGTAAATATGATAAGTCTATTCCTGGAGTTCGTGTTAATGGGATTTTTGATGAACTTACAGAACAGTCTGTGAAAAAGTTGCAGAAAGATTATGGCTTTGAAATTAATGGTATTGTTGGACCTTTGTTGTGGAGAAAAGTTGTTGAATTGTCAAAACGATAATGTATAAAAGAAATAATCTTTATCCATAATAAAAGTGGAGGAGATGCTATGAATGATGAACATATTCCACATGATGTTTTTACTTCTAGAGATTTAAATCATTTAAGTGATTTATTTCAACAGAATTATGATGCCTATAAACAAGCCTATTTTAGTATGAATTATATTCAGAATCCAACAGTATTAAAAGTTTATCAGGAAGCGGTCCAGTTGTTTGATGATGAGTTAAAAATAGCAATTCGTATTTTAAGAAATCCTGGTGGTGAGATTGATGAATGATTTATCTAGTCAAGTGTTTGATGATCAAGACTATGCTTATTATCTATTATGTACTTTAAAGGATTTAGAAAAAAAATATTGTATTATGATGATAGATGCTAGTAATGAATGGTTATATGGGATTTATCGAGATTTATTGTTGGATGTTGCTTGTTTACAAAGAAAGGTTTATCATATGTTGTTTTTAAATGGTTGGTATTTGTTGGAACCAATTCAAGAAAGTTTATTGAAGGAAAAATATCATTTGTTTTTTTCACAATATAAGAAATTATTGCATAAGAGGTAATTTTGACATTTTTTTTGAGTTATGCTACAATACTAAGTCATTCAGGGAGGAAATTTAATATGAAAACTATTGATGGGTCGTCGAAGAAGAGATTTTTTTACTTTTTTTCTTTGGTGACAATATCATTAATCATAATGATTAGTTGCTATGTATATCATGATTACTATACTTATAATAGCATTAATGTCGTGGTTCGTGAAAATGCTGCTATTGAGTATGGAAGTGCAAATTATAATATACAAGAATTAATAAAAGATGTAGAAGGGGAAATTGTATCTATTAAGCAGGATGTTGATACAAATGTAGTTGGTGAACAAGAAATTATTGTTGAGGTTAAAAAAGATAACATTGTAAAAGATGTGCCTATTGTAATTTCTGTAGTAGATACTGTTGCACCAGTTATTCAATTGAAAGAGGAAAAAGTTACGATTACTAGTGGAGATGATTATGATCTAACTAGTAATGTAGAATCTGTTAATGATAGTGTTGATGGTGTGATATCATATTTAAATGAAGTGTCTGAAGATAGTAATTTTTATTATCATTTTACCTATGGTGAAGACATTGATGCAGTGGGAAGTCATGAAGTTACTTTGACTGCTAAAGATAAGAATGGAAATGTTTCAGAGGCTAAATTTACTTTAGATGTTGTGGCTCCTAAAGTTGAGGAAAAAGCACCAGTAGTTGTCGCTAATTCGGAACCAGTTTATGCTAATTTGCCTGCAAATGCTAGTGGAGGTGATTTGGTTTCTATTGCTTATTCTTTAGTTGGTTCTCCATATGTTTCAGGTGCAAATGGACCATATGCCTTTGATTGTAGTGGATTTGTACAATATGTTTATTCACAAGTTGGAATTTCTGTAAGTAGAAGTTCTTATACCCAAGCATATGATGGAGTTGGGGTAAGTTATCAAGATGCTCAACCTGGAGATATTCTAAGTTGGGGGCATGGTGGTGTAGTTACTCATTCTGCATTATATGTTGGTAATGGGATGATGGTTCATGCTACAAATCCTAGTCAAGGAGTAATTGCCAGTAGTGTTGCTGGTTGGGAGAGTGGATCTATCGATAACTTAATGGCAGTTAGAAGAGTTCAATAAAAAGTTATAGAAATATAACTTTTTTTGTATAACTTTTTTTCTTTGGGATAACCTATTATTAGGAGGTAATAAAATATGGAAACGGTTCAAAAAATATTATTAATTATTACAATTGTTGGAGCTGTTAATTGGGGGTTAATTGGTATTATGGACTTTGATTTAGTTGCTTTTCTTTTTGGAAGTATGAGTCTTTTAACTAGAATTGTATATACTTTAGTTGGTATATGTGGACTTGTAAATATTGGGCTATTGATGAGTCATATTGATTTTAAAAGAGACTAAGGTCTTTTTTTTTGCTTTATTTTGTGATAAGTTATTTATGTTGGGGGGATTTCGATGAGAGAATATGTTGAACGTGTTTTTCGTAAAGAAAAGAAACCTATTGATATCGATAGGATTTATTTAAAAGTTAGTCATCTGTTGGAAAGTGAGAGGGATGATTTTACTAAACTTAGTAAGGAAGAGAAAGAAGAGATTCGCTCTATTATAGAAGATGGAGTGAAGAATTATCGATATATTAAAACTCCAAATGATCGATATATATCCATTTTAAAGACTTCTTTTCGTAAGGGAAGGTTCCATGGAAATCGTAGTGGTGCCGGAATGGTTATTTCTACTATTTCCTATATTGATCGAGATGGTAATCATGTTGTGAAGGAACAAAAGACTTCTATTTTACGAGATAATTGTAGTGGTGCTATTGACGGTGATTTGGTATTAGTAGACATTGGTCGTAATGGAGAAAAGCCTAAAATTGAAAAGATTATTAATCGTAATTTGGAAAATGTAATGGGAGAAGTTATTCGAATAGGAACTAATTATTTTGTTAAGCCGATTGATAAGAAAAAGCAATTTTTAACAATTGCTTTAGAGGGGGAGGCCATAGAAGGACAACGAGTAGCTGTATCTTTAAAGAAACAAACTAGTGATGATTTTTATATTGGTGAAATTACACGAGTATTTAATCATAAAGATGATCCAGATGAAGATATTTTATGGGAAGCTTTTAAGTGTGGAATTGATGATCAATTTAGTAAAGAATCTTTAACTCAAGTTGATAATTTACCTCAATCTGTACGTGATATGGATAAGGTTGGAAGAGAAGACTTAACAGATTGGGAAATCTTTACTATAGATGGTGAGGATACAAAGGATATTGATGATGCTTTGAGTTGTAAGAAGTTACCTAATGGTAATTATTTGGTTGGAGTTCATATTGCGGATGTTGATTATTATGTTCCAGAGGGTTCTCCTCTTGATATGGATGCTTTTAAAAAGGGAACTAGTAATTATTTAGCTGGGAAAGTAATTCCAATGTTTCCTCATAAATTATCCAATGGAATCTGTTCTTTGAATCCATATGTTGAAAGATTAACGATGTCTTGTATTATGGAAGTTTCTCCAAAAGGAAAAGTTGTTCGTCATCGAATTGTTCCAAGTGTTATTCGTTCTCGTTTAAAAATGAGTTATACTAAGGTAAATCAATTACTAAAAGATGGTATTATTGATCCAGAGTATGAAGAACATAAGGATACTTTAATTATGCTTAATAAATTGGCTCTCATTTTACGTAAAAATCGTTTAAGAAATGGAGCTATTGAATTTAATAGACCAGAATTGAAACTTCTTTTTGATGAAAATGGGGAAGTATCTGGATTTGATGTTCGTAGACAGGATGTAGGAGAAAATTTAATTGAAGAGTTTATGTTACTAGCTAATGAGACTGTAGATAAGCATTTATCTGATTTAGGATATCCTTGTTTGCATCGAGTTCATGGTAAGCCAAATGAGGAAAGACTTGATCGTTTCTTACAAATGCTTTCAGCTATTAATTTACCATATATGAATTATAATGCTGAAGAATGCTGTGCTGTTCCTAAAGCTTTACAAGGCTTAGCAGAACATATTAAAAATACGGGAAGATTATCCAATATGCTTTCTACTAATATGGTTCGTTGTATGTCTAGAGCTCGATATTCTCCAATTAATATTGGTCATAATGGTTTGGCCAAGAAAAACTATTGTCATTTTACTTCTCCAATTAGACGTTATCCAGATTTAACTGTTCATCGTATTTTAAAAACTTGTTGTTTTGGAAAACATCCACGAGTTGAAGCTAGAAAATGGGAGGCAAAGTTACCAGAAATTGGCAATCAATCATCTAAAATGGAGCGAATTGAAGACGATGCAGAACAACAAACACTTGCGATGAGATGTAGTGAATTTATGGCTAAGCATATTGGAGATATATATGAAGGAACTATTATTGGATTAAGTGATCGTGGAATTCAAGTACAATTAGATAATATGGTAGAAGGAAGAATTCGTACGAGAGACATGAAAGGTGATTATGTTTATAATCCTGTAACCTTTACTTTACTATCATTAGATGGTGGAGAAGATTATTATATTGGAGATCGTTTACTGGTAAAAGTGAAGGATGCATCTAAAGAAGAAAAAACAATTGATTTTTCTGTGGAAAAGAAATTAGATGAAAATAAAACAATTCATTCTAAAAGACATAATCAACTAATGAAAACTAGAGCAAAAAAAGAACGTTTTAATAGAGCTTTTTTTAATCAATAGCTCTTTTTTCTTTTTGTTTTTTGAGTTGATTAATCATTGTAAAAATGATATGATGATAATAGGTGGGTTTGTGAATAATGATAATTGTTAATTTTGTTAATAGATAGTTGTAAGGAGATGAGGAAATGGCTATAACAATGTCGGATGTATTATCCATTATTAGGAAGATTGTAGATATATCATTAGTATGGTTTATTTTTTATTATATTCTTAAAAATATTAAGAATAATGTTAAATTGTCTCTTATTTTTAAGGGAGTAGCTTTTGTAATATTTTTAAAGATTATTAGTGATTGGCTTGGTTTTATTACTGTTGGGTATTTATTGGATTATATTATTCAGTGGGGACCAGTTGCTTTGATTATTATTTTTCAACCAGAAATACGTACTATTTTGGAACAGTTAGGAAGAAGTCAATTACTAGGTAGACATAAAGTTTTAACGGTAGATGAGAGAGAACGTATGGTTTATGAAATGATTAATGCTATTGATTATTTAAGAAAAGAAAGAATTGGAGCATTAATTGTTATTGAAAGAGATATTAGTTTAGGAAATTATATTGATAAAGCTAAGAAATTATATGCAGATTTATCTAGTGACTTATTAATTGCTATTTTCTATGAAGGAAATCCATTACATGATGGTGGGGTTATTATTCAAGGAGATCGTATTACTTGTGCTGGAGCAGTATTTCCTACTAGTAGTAGTTCTAAATTGAATAGGCGTTTAGGAACTCGTCATAGAGCAGCTCTTGGGCTTGCAGAGGAGACGGATGCTATTTGTATTGTAGTTTCTGAAGAGACTGGACGAGTATCAATTGCTTTAAAAGGAGAGATGTTATATAATTTGACTCTTGATGATGTTAGAATGATGTTAATTGATGAGCTAAAACCAAAACAAGATGTTGATTATGAAGAAGAAACAGAAGAGGATGAGATTTATGAAGAGGATAGGTAGATTGTTTGGTAGAATATTCCGTCTTGTTGGATTATTCTTTGATAAATGGTTGATTACTCCAATTACTAAATTAATTCTTAAGATTATGGGATTTGGAAAATCTCTTGTTAAGAGTTTTGATAAAGTTTCTGGAAAAAAGTCAACATTATTGATTGTTAGTTTGGTTTTAGCATTTGGAGTATTTATTGTGATTGATCAAGAATCTAATGTTATTATTGATCAGTATGCAGAGATACTTTATAATCAGCCGGTTACGGCAGTATATAATGAAGAGTCATATGTAGTTGAAGGATTGCCTAAAACAGTTGATATTACTTTGATTGGTCAAAAAAGACATATTTTCTTGGCTAAGCAATCCCCATCTAAGGGAGTAAGTGTAGATTTAACTGGTTTAAAACCTGGTAATCATAAAGTAACATTAAAATATACTCAGCGTTTGAAATCTTTGGATTATAAATTAGATCCTTCTCAAGTAACAGTTACAATATATGAAAAAATTAGTGAAAATCGTACGCTAACTTATGATTTATTGCATCAAGATAGTTTGGATAGTAAATTATACATTAGTAATGTAGAAATTGATCGTAATGATGTTATTATAAAAGGTGCAGAATATAAATTAAAACAAGTTGCATCCGTAAAAGCTTTAGTGGATGTTCAAAATATTCCAAATCCTAAAGCTGGGGAGATTACGGTTAAGGATATTCCTTTAGTTGCTTATGATAATGATGGTAAGATTGTGGATGTTGAGATTGTTCCTAAAACAGTAGCAGCTAATGTTACTATTACATCTCCAAGTAAGGAAATTCCAGTTAGAATTGTACCTAAGGGTAATTTAGCATTTGGTAAGTCTATTAAGTCTATGGATGCAAGTTTATCTAAGATTACTGTTTATGGTTCTCAAGAAGCCATTGATGCTATTGAACAACTTGAAGTTGAAATTGATGTTAAAGGTTTAGAGAAAGATAAAGAATTTAATGTTACTTTGAAGAAACCTAAGGGTATTACAGAACTTAGTAGTAAAACGATGAGAGTTACAGTTGTTATTGATAATTCTTCTAGTAAAGAATTCTCTAATATATCTGTACAATCTGAGAACTTGGATAGTAATTTGAAAGTACAAGCATTATCTGATGAAGACCGTCAAGTAACAGTTGTTGTTAAGGGTAGTGAAGAAGCTATTAATTCTATTCAAACTTCTGATATTACAGCCTTTATTGATTTGAAAGACTATGGTGTAGGAGAACATGAAGTTGAAGTTCAAGTTACAGGAACTGATTTGAAGCTTGATTATAGTTCTAAGACTAAAAAGATTAAGGTACGTATTACTGAAAAAGATTAATAAGAAGGTTTTATCCTTCTTTTTTTGTACTATTTTTTGTTTTTCATCATATAGTTTATTAGATTGAGGTGAATTATGAAAAAGTACATTATTATTTTTATGATGTTTTTTAGTTTAATATTGACTGGATGTGGTAAGAATCATTCAAAAAATGTTGTACAGGATTTTATAAAAAAATATAAAAATTGTCATTCTTATCTTTTGACTGGTGAGTTATCAGTACATAATAATGATGATGTTTATCATTATGATGTAGAAGTTTATTATAAGAAGAATGATAAGTATAAAGTTATTCTTACGAATACTGCTAATCAGCATCAACAAATTATTTTAAAGAATGATGATGGTGTCTATGTATTAACACCAGTGTTGAAAAAAAGCTTCAAGTTTCAAAGTGATTGGCCTTATGATAATTCTCAAATCTATTTATTAGATGCTTTAGTAAATGATATTCAAAAGGATAAGAATGCGAAAGTAATTGAGAAAGATAAACAATATGTTTTAGAAACAGAAGTACATTATCCAAATAATAGTAAACTAGTCAATCAGAAAATGTTTTTCAATCCTAATAAAAGCTTGAAAAAGGTAGTTGTATATGATAAAGATGGTATTGAATGTATGTCTATCGATTTTCATCGTATTCAGTACTCTCCAAAGATTTCTTCTAAAGAATTTTTACTTGATTCTATTATGAGTCAGGAAGATTCAGAAGAAGTAGAAGAAACAGGTAGTTTGGAGGATGTTATCTATCCTTTATTTATTCCTAGTGGTACTAAGTTGGTTGATGAAGAGAAGGTTAAAAAGGAAAATGGTAATCGAGTTATAATGAATTATGATGGAGAAAAGTCCTTTCTTTTAGTAGAGGAAACGGCTGACGTTTTTCAAGAGTTTACTATTATTCCTAGTACTGGAGAGCCATTTTTATTAATGGATACAATGGGTGTTATGACAAATAATTCTTTATCGTGGAGTAGTGGAGGAGTAGACTTTTATTTAGTTAGTGATGTTATGAGTCAGGTGGAAATGATTGAGGTTGCTCAATCAATCGGGGAAATTACAGCAATGAAATAATAGACTTCTTTCTTTTATTTGTGGTATAATCATTTTGGGTGAGGAAATATGGCAAAAAGAAAAAAAGCAAATGAAAAAAGAAATTCTTTCAAAAAAAATATGAATAAAATAGATGGTATTGGTGGTTTAGATAGTGAAATATGGGGGAAAATCATTACTGTTATTATTGTATTAGTAGTATTAGGATTGTTTTATTTATTAACTCTTTATATTACTGGTAAAAATACTGATGATTCTAAAAGCGATGATACATCTGCAGAGACTACTATTTCTTATGATAATATTGTTTTAGGAAAAAGTTTTTCTATGAGTGATGATGATTATTTAGTAATCTACTATGATAAGAGTGATGAAGATGTTTCTAAAACGTATAGTGAATTAGTATCGACTTATCAAGGAAAAGAGTCTCCATTAAAGGTATATACTGTTGATATGAGTAGTGCTTTGAATAAAGGAAATGCTACTGATGGAGAGTCTAATCGTAATCCAGCAAATGCTTCTGAATTAGCAATTCATGGTCCTACGCTTATTCACTATTCTAATCATACAGCTATAGAATATTTTGAAGGGGAAACAGAAATATCTGATTATCTAAGTTAAAAGACAAATTCTGTCTTTTTTTTCTGTCCTTGTATTCTAAATTTTAATTCTTTGTGTTATGATATTGTTAGAGTATATGAGGTGGTTATATGAAGAAACGTAAAAAGATGAAAAAAGATTCTCCTCTTTATAAAATGAAGAATAAGTTCAAAAAATGGAAGAGTTCTTCTTTTGAAGAGTCTAAAAAAGAATTTTTTCAAAAGTCAACTTTTTCTATGTTTGAAGTATTAATTTTATTATTAATTGCAATATTATTTGGTATTTTGATTGGATATATTATTACTTATCATAGAAATCCCTTGGATAAAAATGTTTCTGAAATTGTAAGTACATATCGTAATATTTTAGATGGTTATTATGGTAAGATTGATGCTAATCAGTTATCTGATGCTGCTGTAAAAGGAATGATCGATTCTTTAAAAGATCCTTATTCTAGTTATATGAATGAGCAAAGTACTAGTAGTTTTCAAGAGAATATTGATGGGTCTTTTGTAGGAATAGGTGTAACGGTCTTATTTGATGAAGATGGTTATCATCATATTATTGCAGTGAATGAGGATGGCCCTGCTGAAAAAGCGGGAATATTGGTTGATGATATTATTACTGTAGTAGATGGAAAGTCTGTACATGATGTTTCTGGTGAAGAGTTTACAAAATTAATAAGAGGTAAAAAAGGTTCTACTGTTCAAATAACAGTTAAAAGAGGAGAAGAAGAGAAAACTTTTGCAGTAAAGAGAGATATCATTGAAATTCCAAGTGTTTCTAATACTGTAATTGGAACAGATGATCAAAAAGTAGGATATATTCATATTGAGTCTTTTGCTTCCAATACTTATTCTCAATTTGCAAAAGCATTAAAGAGATTAGAGAAAAAGAAAATTCAGTATTTAGTTATTGATGTTCGAGATAATCCAGGTGGCTATTTACTTCAAACACAAGAGATTTTAAGTTTGTTTTTCCCTAAAAAAACGTTATTGTATCAAATAGAGTCTAAGAATGTGAAAAAGAAAGTTGTTTCTTTGTCCAAAGAATCTAGAGATTATCCAGTGGCAGTTCTTATTAATGGTGGAAGTGCTTCTGCTAGTGAAATTTTAGCATCTTGTTTTCAAGATAATTATAAGAATAGTATTGTTGTTGGGACAAAATCTTATGGAAAAGGTACTGTTCAAAAAGCTCAGTATTTAAGTAATGGTACTAGTATTAAGTATACGACACAAAAGTGGCTTACATCGAAAGGAAAATGGCTAGATGGAAAAGGAGTTACTCCTAATATTGTTATAGAACAAGCTGCTGAGTATTATGATAATCCTACTTATAAAACGGATTTGCAACTTCAAGAAGCTATCAAAAAATTAAAAGAGTCTTAGGACTCTTTTTTGATACAATTTATGACTAATTGGTATTGTTCTTTTGTAGGACTACAAGTTGTTAGAACTAGTTGGTCTTTTGACTCTTTATTTACATTAATATAGCCATTCTTTTTCTCTTCCCAAATATCTTTTACTTCATAATAATAATTTTTATTATTTAAGGTTAATATAATTTCATCTTTTTCTTGTAGTTTATCTAGTTCTTGAAAATAAGCAATTTTACCAGATCCTGAATGAGCTGCTAGAAAAACAATGCTATTTTCTGTAGGTGGAAAAATAGATTCTTTTAGAATTGTTACATGTTTTTCTACGTTATTTTCTTCACTCCCTATTTTGTATAAGTCTTCTTTTAATTTGATTTTTTTGATATTTATACGTCCTATTTTTGTTGAAGTTGTTTTATTTATTATAGTAATGTTTGGAATTATTTTTGTATACTCTTCTGTTCTTGGAATCATTATACAAACAATACATAGTAATATTATAATGTAATACTTTTTTATCATATCAATAATAGTAAGATCTGTAGTAAGTAATACCAATTAATTGTCTGCTTTGTATAGGTATTTGGTACTGCTATTTTGTAATCTTTTAATTCTATTACTTCTTCTTCTTGGTTATCTACTGTAATATTTATTGGGTCTACTTTAGAATAGCCTTCTGTTGTATTCATTTGTATGAATTGGTATTCTCCATATGGAAGTGTAATTTCTGCAATTCCATCTTCATTGGTAGTAATGGTATCAATAATCTCTCCATTTTTATTTGTAATATTAAACATTATATTTTTTTCTTTTAAAAAACTATTATTTTCTCCATATTCTTTTTTGACTATAATCTTTTTTTCTATGACTTTGTTTTCCATAATTAGAGAAGTTTTACTATTCTCTTCACTTACGATGATTTCATATGTATTATCATCTAGAGTATAACCAATCCCTGGAGTTGTTTCTTTTAAGTAATATTTTCCAAAATTTAAATTATGAATGATAGCTTGATTATCTTTTATTGTCAAATCTTCTATCTTGTTATTATTTTGATCATAAAGTGTATATACTGCACCGTCTAATATTGCTTCTCCTCTTGGTGTAATAGATTGTGTATCTTTATCTATTTTGGATAATTCAAGAAATGTTTTTATTACTTTTACTTTGATTTTTGTTTCTAATTTGTTTAAATTTCCAGTTTTGATTAGATTTTGACTATTATTTGATTGATAAAAGATATATGGTTGATTATAAATATTTTCTTGTTTATAAATTGTAAAATCATATTTTCCTTCTTTTAATTTGTTTATCGTTAGTTTATTATTTTGTATGGCTATTCTATTATCATCTGTTTGAAAATTATTTAATACTTTGTTTTGATCTTCTATTACTATGGAATGATCTTCTACCATGGTATATGTTTTATTTGCTATAGATGGTAGGATATCATAACTGTTAATTAAATTATTAATTTCATTCATTTCTGGTAGATAAGCATTAATGGCATTTCCATTTAGGGTATCTGTGAAGTAATAGTTACCTGATCCATCAGATGCTTGCCAAATCATCATTTGAGTAATAGCGTACCATTTGATATCAGTATGATTTTTATAGCCATAACCAAAGTGGGCAATTTTTGATATTCTATCAATCTGTGTTTGTGTTAGATTGTTAGGATTTAATGTTGACTCATAAGTTTGTGATTCATTGAAAAAACTAAATGGTTCAATGCAATAGGCGAATTCATTGGTACCGTTTTTTCGAAAAAATCTGGCTTTTTGGTAGTATGTTGTTTTTGTTGTGTAGTTATATTTGCTCATATAGATTCCGTCTATATATTCTGCTTCATAGAAAGTTGCTGTTTCTGCTTTTACCGGTTGTATCCATGATACTAAAATACTAAAGAATGATATTAAGAAAAAACTAATCTTTTTGATATAAATCCCTCCTTTTTTTTCTTAATGAGGAAATCATAACATGAAGTTTATTGGTTGACAAATCATGATTTTTTTATTTTCACGTTGTTTTTAGTAGTGATTTTTTCTTTTTCCTTTAGAAAATTATAATTTTTATGGTTAGTTTGGAAAGTTAAAAATAAAAATTCATAAAATATGATATAATATGGGCGAGGTGATATTATGACTGATATCGAAATATCTAGAAATAGTAAAAAATTACCAATTGAAGATGTTGCAAAGAAGCTAGGTTTATCTAGAAAAGATTTAGTTTTGTATGGTGAAGATAAGGCTAAAATAAAAATTCATTCTGGGGACGAGAAGGGAAAGCTTATTTTAGTTACTGCAATTAGTCCAACTCCTTTAGGAGAAGGGAAGACCACTGTGAGTATTGGTCTTGCAGATGCTTTTCAAAAAATGGGTGAGAGTGTTGTACTTGCTTTAAGAGAACCATCTATGGGTCCTGTTTTTGGAATGAAAGGTGGAGCAACGGGAGGAGGTTACTCACAAGTTGTTCCAATGGAAGACATTAATCTTCACTTTACTGGAGATTTTCATGCTATTACATCTGCTAATAATTTAATTAGTGCTGCTATTGATAATCATATTTATTTTGGAAATGAATTGGATATTCAAACCGTTACTTTTCATCGTTGTTTAGATGTGAATGATCGAGCATTACGTCATGTTGATATAGGTACTAGAGAGGATTCTTTTTCTATTAGTTCAGCAAGTGAAATAATGGCATTGTTTTGTTTAGCTACTTCTTTAGATGATTTAAGAGAAAGACTTGGTAATATTGTTGTTGGACTTAATCGTAAAGGAGAATATATCTATGTTAGGGATTTGAAGGTTGTTGGATCTTTAATGGCTCTTTTAAAAGATGCATTTTCTCCTAATTTAGTTCAGACTTTGGAAAATACTCCTGCTATTATTCATGGTGGTCCATTTGCAAATATTGCTCATGGCTGTAATAGTGTTGTTGCGACTAAAACTGCCTTGTCTTTGGCAGACTATGTTATAACAGAGGCTGGCTTTGGTGCAGACTTAGGAGCTGAAAAGTTTTTTGATATTAAGTGTCGTATGGCAAATTTGAAACCACATTCTGTAGTTTTAGTAGCTACTATTAAAGCTTTAAAATATCATGGTGGAGTATCAAAAGATGATATTTATCAAGAAGATATGGAATCAATGAGAAATGGATTTGAAAATTTAGACAAGCATTATGAGAATTTGAAAAAGTTTGGTGTTCCTGTTGTTGTTTGTTTAAATCGTTTTTCAACTGATACAGATATAGAAATTGAAGAGTTTTCTCACCATTGTGAAGAAATGAATTATCAATATGCAGTCAGTGATGCATATGCTTTAGGAGGAGAAGGTGCTATCACTTTAGCACATGAAATGTTAAAGGTAGAAGCAAGTCATTTTCATCCTTTGTATTCTGTTGATGATTCTATTGTTGATAAGATTGATACGGTTTGTAGGAAAATCTATGGAGCAAGTCAAGTACATATTTCAGATGAGATTATGAAAAAAATCGAAGTTTTAGAAAAAAATAAAAAAGCAAATCTTCCAATTTGTGTTGCGAAAACTCAATATTCTTTTTCTGACGATGCAAAGAAAGTTGGAGTTCCTAAAGATTTTGAAGTAACTGTTCAAGATATTAGACTTTATTCTGGGGCTGGATTTATTACTGTGTTGTTGGGAAATATCATGGTAATGCCTGGTTTATCTAGAAGGCCTAATTATGAATTGATTGATGTAGTAGATGGTGAAATTGTTAATTTAAGTTAAAAAAATACTCATATTATTATGAGTATTTTTATGTGGTTGATTCCATTTTTTTACATGTTTTTGTATTAGAATCGTATATTTTGTCTTCATCTTTACATTTACAGCCATTTTCAACTTCTTCTGCATCACTAGGACATTTCTTTTCATCTTGATCTTTTGGTGTGATAACTGTGTATCCAGGTGCTCTTACTTCAATTGTTCCTTGATATTTCATATTTTTATAAGTTATATAATAGGTATAATTTCCTTGCTCCTGTGTTTTTACTTGGGATAAATCTAAAGTAATATTATTAAGAACTTCTTCGGTAATTTCTTCATTAATATAAGATGTTGGATTGGTGGAAAGAGAATCCCCAGTTTTAATACTTATATTTTTTAATGTAAAGGTTATATTTGGTAATTCTTTTTCTTTAATTATTATTGTTCCAATATATTTTTTCTTTTTATAAGTAATATTGTATTGATAAGTACCAGCTTCGTTAATATTTACTAATGATGTATCTAATTTTAAAGCTTTAACTGTTTCTGTATCTAGATTGTCATAATCTTCTAAATAATCTTTTATGTCTACACTTAGAGGTGTATTTAATTCTAATTTAATTTCTTTTAATTTAATTTCATTTGTTTTTGCTTGTGTTTCAGCTATTTTTTTCTTACTAATATCAACGCTATAATTCGTATGAATAATTGGTTTTACTTTACCGTTCATAATGGTACCACTACCAATGAAAAAGATTCCCCAAACAGCAATAACACTACATAGTATTTTTATTTCTTTATCATTAAACCTCATATTCAAACTCCTTATCTTATATTCATTATAAACTAAAATTTTTTTATTCACAAGAATAAACCACATTTTTATTGAAAATTACAGTAATTTAACATATAATTTAGACAGAGGTGAATAAGCATGTTAGGTGAATGGTTTATACTTTTTGTGATTTTATTAATCATTGAACTAGTTACTGTTAATTTAGTAACAATATGGTTTGCAGCTGGTGCTGTTGCAGCTATGATTGCGACGATATTTACAGATTCACTGATTTATCAAATGGCTGTTTTCTTGATTGTTAGCTTTTTATCATTATTGATTACCAAACCTTTTTTAAAAAAACTTAAAAAGTTTGAGGTTGAGCCAACTAACTTAGATCGTGTTATTGGTAAAACAGGAGAAGTAACAAAAAAGATTAGTGAAAATCAAACTGGTGAGGTAAAGATATTTGGTAATGTATGGACAGCTGTTAGTGAAGAGGAAATTTCTGTTGGTAGTAAAGTAAAAGTTTTATCTATTGATGGAGTAAAATTAGTAGTAGAGAAAGAGGAGAAATAATATGGGATTAGGATTAGTTGTTATTGTTATTATTGTTGCGATTGGGGTTCTTGGAATTAAGATTATTCCACAATCAAGAGCTTATGTGGTAGAACGTTTAGGAGCATATCATAGAACGATGCAAACGGGATTACATTATGTGTTTCCATTTGTTGAGAGAGTTGCGAATAATGTTAGTTTAAAGGAAATTGTTAAAGATTTCCCACCACAACCAGTTATTACAAAAGATAATGTTACTATGCAGATTGATACAGTTGTATATTTTCAGATTACAGATTCTAAGTTATATACCTACGGTGTTGAAAATCCAATTAATGCAATCGAAAATCTAACTGCAACTACATTACGTAATATTATTGGTGAATTGGAACTTGATGAGACTCTTACTTCACGTGATGTTATTAATACAAAGATGAGAAGTATCTTGGATGAAGCTACTGATCCTTGGGGAGTAAAAGTAAATCGTGTTGAAGTTAAGAATATTTTACCTCCAAGAGATATTCAAGAATCTATGGAAAAACAAATGCGTGCAGAGCGTGAAAGACGTGAAGCAATTTTAAAAGCGGAAGGAGAGAAAAAGGCTGCTATTTTGATTGCTGAAGGTGAAAAAGAAAGCGTTATTTTAAAAGCTGATGCTGAAAAAGAAGCTAAAATTAAGCAAGCAGAAGGTGAGGCTGCTGCAATCTTGAAAATTCAAGAAGCTACTGCACAAGGTTTAAAATTATTAAAAGATGCAGATATGGATGAAGCTGTATTAAAATTAAAGAGTTATGAAGCAATGGTTGATGTAGCAAATGGTACTGCTACTAAGATTATTGTTCCAAGTGATTTACAGGGACTAGTTACAGCAGGAGAAGTATTAAGTGAATCTTTCCAAAAAAAAGAATCTAAAAATGATTCTATTACTAAAAAATTATAAAAGGCGTCAATTTGACGTCTTTTCTTTTTCATATAAATATTCCATTGGTCTTTGACTTTTATAGTACTCATAAGTTTCATTCATTAATATATCTAGATAGGTGTTATTCTTTGTTCTATATTGATGAATTGGTAGAGGAATTGTTGTGTTTTCTATTTGTATTAATAATTCAGATTTATTCCAATTGACATCTTTATAGTTTGTAGTACCATCTTGTTTTAATTCTAATATTTCCCATTTACTTATCATTTGATTCTTTCTTTTATTTTTACGAAACATATATTTACTATTTGGTAGAATATCTATTAGCTTATATTTTCCAATTAATTCTTGGTCAATTTCTTTTGTTATTTTGTGATGTTTTAAGTAATAAATATAATCTTTGTTTTCTTCTTCTAAATCATATGCTTCTACATATAATTCTATTTCATTATCTTTTATAATTCCTGTTATGAAGTCTCTTATTTGTATTTTATTGTTATCTGCATAATCAAATAATTCTTGATATAGTTCTTTTATGTTTGATAATTGATCATTTGCTACTAAAAAGTATTTACTTCTACTTGGGGATAAATGTATTAAGGAATATGAATTTTGTTCTAATGGCTTTTTTTCTTCTACCGTGTATCCAATTAATACATCTATATTATTTTCTTGATAAGACATTTCTAAATAAGATATGGTTGGGTATATAGGAGTATATCCTAGTTCTATGATTTGTTCTTTTAAACCTTCTATTTCCTTCCAATAATCTTCTTTCTTTTTTAATAATATTTTCTTTCCAATTATGTTATTTGGCTTATAGGGAATTAATTTTATTTTTTCTTTCATTTCATTTTTCCTTTCACAATATTATTATTTGAATAATAAATAGATATTTTCTAGGATACATAGAGGAATTCCTAGCTGAAATCTCTTTTTCTTTGTTTTATGATGAAATGTAATCATTCCTAGAAATGTGCCTATGGCTCCTCCTATTAGGGATATTCCTATTAAACTATTTTCAGGAATTCTCCATTGATGCTTTATTGCGGATAGTTTATCCCATCCCATTAGGATAAACGATATGATATTTATACTGATAAAATAAAATATTTTTATTGTCATAGCTTTGCTCCTTGATAGGTATCTCGTTTTTTCATTTCTTTATCAATATCATTTAATACACAAAATTTTTTGATTAGCCATGTTGGCTCTATTAATTCTTTTGGATCTGGATCTCCTGTAATTCTATGAATTACTATTTCTGGTCTTAAGTATTCTAGTTGGCTGATTATAATATCAATATATTCTTCTTTTGTTAGTACATGAAAATGTTCTTTTTGATATAGTTTTTCTAAAGGTGTATCTTTGATAATACTTAACATATGAATTTTTATTCCTTGAATATCTAATTTATTTAAATATTTCACTGTATTTATCATATCTTCTTTTGTTTCATAGGGCAGACCATTAATAATATGTACAACTATATCAATCTTTCTTTTTCGTAATTCTCTTACCATTTCTTCAAAACATTTTAGAGTATGACATCGATTAACTAAAATAGAAGTTTCTTCTTTTATTGTTTGTAGACCTAATTCTATTGTTAGATTTGTTCTTTTATTCAAGTTTTCTAAATAATCTAGACAATCTTTTGTTATGGCATCAGGGCGAGTTGCGATGTTTAGACCAATTACATTTTCATACTTTAATACTGGTTCGTAGATTTCTTTTAATTTTTCTACTGGAGCATAGGTGTTTGTTCTTGCTTGAAAATAGGCAATGTATTTTCCGGCTTTCCATTTGTTATGCATCATTTCTTTAATCTTATTAAATTGTGTTTCTATTGGATCTTCTTTTTTTCCAGCAAATTCACCGCTACCACTTTTTGAGCAATAGATACAACCACCAATTCCTGTTGTTCCATCTATATTGGGACAGGTGAAACCTGCATTCAGACTTATTTTGAATACTTTGCTATGAAATTTATTTTTATAATAATAGTCTAAAGTGTGATATCTTTTATTGTTATTAGAATATAAAAAGTCGTTCATATTGTTCTCCTTATTGTCTTGAAAATTGTTCTAATTGTAACATCTTTTATGGTTTTTTGCAATCATTTGTGGTATTATTTAGCTAGGTGATAGGCTTTGAGAAAGATAAAAAGTGTAAAGATAAAACCTGGCTTTTCGAAAGTATTAAAGATAGTTGGAACTATTTTTTGTATTTTGCTTGGTGTATTTATTTTTTATGCAAAACAAGTTCGTGATTTGACTTCTATTGGTTATAGTAGAAAAGCTAGTAATCGTATTCTGTTTTCTTTTCAAAAAGATTATGTTTTATCTGTTGGGGAGAATAAGACTTTAAATGTTGCTTTTGAAAGTGATGACTTTCTAGAAAAAAATATGGATCATTATGTAAAAGTTCATTATGTAAAACATGAACATTTGATTTCTCATATTAATCAATTATTAAAAAAGGGGTATAGTGATAGTGACATTAATATTATTTTAGCACATGGAAATGATGAAGCTGTTGATCGGTTTATTAAAAGAGATAAGATTCGTTATTTAGAAGAATTTTATACAGTTGATTATGCTAAATTGGATTATTATGATCGTTATGTTGCTTATTCTGATGAGACGGGTGAAGATGAAGAGACTACAGTATTATTTGTTAATCTTGATTTTGATAAAGAAAATTATCAGGATAGTACACTCGTTGAGAAGTTTTCTACAGATATGTTAGTCAATAAACATAGAAATTTAGCAGAAGACTTTGTTCCAAATGAATTAGTAAAAATTAGTGAAGATTATGCCTCTGAAGAAGGTATGGAATGTAGTAAAGTAGCTTTAGATGCTTTTAAAAAGATGAATAGTGCAGCATCAAAAGAGGGATTGGAGCTTGTTATTAATTCGGCTTATCGTAGTTATCAAGATCAAGTTGATATTAGTAATGAGTATCTAAAATGGTATGGACAAAATTACGTAGATAAATATGTTGCAAAACCTGGTTATTCAGAGCATCAGACGGGACTTGCTTTTGATATAGGTAGTCGTAAAGTAAATGTTTTTGCAAATTCTAAGGAGTATGAATGGATGTTAGAAAATGCTTATAAATATGGCTTTATTCTTCGCTTTACAAAAAAAGATGAGGATATTACTGGTTTTCGAAGTGAGCCTTGGCATTATCGATATGTTGGGGAAGATATTGCAAAATATATTCATGAAGAAGATATTACCTTTGAAGAATATTGGGCAATGTTTTTAGATAAATAGGATGATTTATGAAAAAAAAGAAGTATAATAAACTATCGTTGGTAATATGGATTATTTTTTTCCTTCTTTTGATTCAAACAATCTTTTGTTTATATGAACCATCTACACAGGGTTCTTTGGATGGGCTAATCTATATTTTATTTGTGTTTTGGTTTCGAGATCTTTTATTAATTATATCTACTATTATCACACTTGTGATTGCTATTTTTGTTACAGTAAAGCATGGAGAAAAAGAAAACCAGAAAGAAAAATAAGGCAAACTTCCGCCTTTTTTTCTTGGATATTTTCTTTAATTATGATATTATGTTAATAGAGTAATAAGAAGGTGTTTAGTATGTATCCGCTTGGAAAACAATTTGAAGTAGATTATACGAAGGCTAAAAGTGATGGTAAAGTAATTGTTCAAGGTGGAAACTATCGTCTATCTGTTATTTCAGAAAGGATAGTTCGTCTTGAGTTTTCTCCTGCTGGCCAATTTGTCGATAGACCAACTCAACTAGTTAAAAAGAGAAATCTTGGTTTACCGGATTTTTCTGTTCGTCAAGATGCTAGTATTGTAGAAATTACGACGAAGTACTATTCTTTAAATTATATAAAAGGACAACCTTTTGTAGGAACAAAAGTTGATCCGATGAGAAATTTAAAAATAACTTTGCTTTCTCGTGAAAGAGATCGTAATAAAGATTGGTATTATGGACATCCTGAAGCTAGAAATATGCTTGGAAATATGGTAGGAGTAGATGTTAATATTCCTCTTAACTTACAAAAAGGTTTATATTCTTTAGATGGTTTTGCCTCTTTAGATGACTCTAATAGTAAAATTATTATGGAAGATGGAACTTTAGCAGATCCACCAGCAAATCATATTGATATTTATGTTTTTATGTATGATAAAGATTTTAAACAAGCTTTATTTGATTACTTTAAAATGACAGGAGCTCCTGCGCTAGTTCCTCGATATGCTTTAGGTAACTGGTGGAGTAGAAATATTGAATATGATGAAAAAAGTGTGGTTTCTTTAATTCGAAATTTTGAAAGAAAAAAGATTCCTATCTCTGTCATGGTTTTTGATCATGATTGGCATATTCGTGAATATGGAGAGGAAAAAGATTTAAAAACTGGATTTACTTTTAATCCAAAACTATTTCCAAATCCACAAAATACTATTAATGAATTTCATAAAAGAGGAATTCGAGTTGGATTATGTGTGAATCCTACCAATGGTATTTATCCATTTGAACAAAATTATAAGCAAGCTAGCGAATACTTAAAAATTCAAACTCCTACTATTATAGAATTTGATCCATTAAATCCTAAATTGTTGGATGTTTTATTTAAAATATTTTTACATCCGTTAGAGTCTTTAGGAGTTGATTTCTTTTGGAATGATTCTAATGGTGGGATGGATGTTACGAAGTTGTGGGCACTAAATCATTATATGTATTTAGATTCTGGAAGAAATAGTAATAAAAGAGCTTTGTTGTTAGCTAGAGGAAGTGTTTTTGCACCTCATCGTTATCCTGTATTATATGGAGGTTCTAGTGAGATTAGTTGGAAAGATTTAAAAAAATTGCCTTTTCAATATTTAAATGCTGCAAATATCGGAGTTAGTTGGTGGAGTCATGATGTTGGTGGTAACCATGGTGGTATTGAAGATGGAGAGTTATATCTTCGCTATGTTCAATTAAGTACTTTTGGACCAATTCTTCGTTTCCATGGAGCTCGTGGTCCATATTATAAAAAAGAGCCATGGCTATGGGATGCTAAAACAGAAAATATTGCTGCTGATTATTTAAGACTTCGTCATCGATTAATTCCATATTTATATACAGAAGCGTATAATTATACGAAATCTGGTACCCCTTTAATTCAACCATTTTACTATAATTATATGTGGGTTTATGATGATGATTTATATCGTAATCAGTATTATTTAGGATCTCAGTTATTGGTGTGCCCTATTTTGGAACCAAAAGATCCTATTATGAATCGTACGATTCATCGTTTCTTTGTTCCTGATGGAACTTGGTATGACTTTGTTACAGGTAAGAAATTTCCTGGTAATAAAAAATATACGTCCTTCTTTAAAGAAGATGATTATCCAGTATTTGCTCATTCTGGTTCTATTATTCCATTTTCTAATAGAAGTGATTATAACAATATTGGATTACCAACTGATTTAGAAATACAAATTTTCCCTGGCGCAAGTAATACTTATACTTTATTTGAAGATGATGGTATTACTTCTTTATACCGAGAAGGATATTTCTTAAAGACATCAATTGATTATAACTATTTACGAAATAACTATACTGTTATTATTCGTTCTATTGATGGTAAGAGTGGTATTGTTCCAGAGAGAAGAAACTATAAGATGGTATTCCGTAATACAAAACAAGCTGAAAACGTTACGATTTATTTTAATGCTGATAAATTAGATTCTGAAAATTATGTGGATGGAAATGACTTTATTGTTGAAGTTAAAAATGTACCAACAATCGGACAATTAACGATTAACTGTAAAGGAAAAGATATTGAAATTGATGCAGTTCGTTTGATTAATGATGATTTTGATAGTATCTTGATGGATCTAAAGATTCATACCTATCTAAAAGAAGAAATTGCTGGTATTATGTTTGGTGATTTAGAAATTCCTAAGAAAAGAATTGCTTTAAGGAAATTAAAAAAGAAGGGATTATCAAAAGAATATATTAGTTTATTCTTGAAATTGTTAGATTATATTAATGAATTCTAGGAGGTTAGGTAATTATGAAGAGTATAGATGATATAAAAGTAAGTACAAATAGATTAGAAAAATTGAAACAAGCAACTATTGTTAATTATTTATCTGATATTGATTTAGATAATGATTTAGATTTGTATGATACCATGATTCATCTTTTTATTGAAGGTAAATTAGATGATGCGTTTACTTCTCCTATATTTCAAGATATGGATGTGCATGATCGTGCAAAATTACAATCATTAGTTAGAAAATATGCATCTTTGTGTTTCTTTGGAGGAAATCCTAACTATTGGACAGACTCTATCGAGGGAGTTTCTTTGATGGATTTTGATTTAATATGTATGAAAATATTAGATAATTATCATTTTCTTCTAGAAGTTGCCAAAGATGGTGGTGAAGATACACTTCGTCAATTGAAGAAATTTCAAGATACAGATTTGTTTTCTGAAAATGTTGTGATAGATTATTTAAGAAATACTTTTGATGATGACAAATTATTGAAAAAAGTATTAATTGATATGTCTAAAAAAGATGGTAATTATAGAGGACTATCTGATAGACAAAAAGCAGTTTTATTCCTTTATCCGGCTGGAGTACTATATAAGATTAATCAACAGGATGACAAGGAAGAAATTAGTATTCAATATTTAAAAGATGAAGTGGTAAAAAGAATTTCTTCTGATTCTGAACTTTCTTCTATGAGTATGGAGGAGATTGCTGGAATATTAGGGGATTCTAATTTTGAAGAAATTATTTCTGATATTTACTTAGATTATACAATGGATGAGATATCATTAATGGATGAGTTATGTAAAAAGAAAAAGATGCTATAGGGAGCAGATGAAACTGCTTCTTTTATTTACAAAAATATTAGATTATCATATAATAGAACCATAATAGAGAGGTTATACGATGAAAAAAATATTTATATTAATATTTACTATAGTTTCTTTCTTTTTCATTATTACTACAATAAAAGCTAATACTGTAGTTACTCTTTTCATAGAGGGGGATAGTCGTTATGATTTGAGTGTTCAAGCTGCTAAAAAGATTAATAGTGAACGAGAAAAAAATAATCTTGAACAGTTAACTTTGGATGAAGAACTTACTACTATAGCGACTAATCGAGCAAGAGAAATTGCTATTCATTATGATCATGTTACTCCAATGGGTGAAGATGTAATGTCTTACTATGATGTTGATAATGAAATTATTGCTCATGTTTCTGATAATGTTATACAGGTAATAGATGAATGGATGGAAAATGATTATTCTGTATTATTCAACTCTAATTATCGGTCAATTGGAATTGGTTGCTATTCGGTTGAAGGCTATGATTATCAAACGTATTGGGTTGCTGTATTTAAGACTTCTCAATCGGATTTTGAATTTACTTCTACTTCTTCTGTTCATGAAGAAAATGAGATTAGAGTTGATTCTAAATATATTAAGAATATTGGTGTTGATTATTTGTCTTCTACTAATACTCTTTTGATAGGGGAAACTTATTTTTCTCATATGTTATGGATAGAGAATTCTAATTTATCTGGTGTTCATACCTATTTGAGGAATACTAGTGCTTCTTGGACTAGTAGTGATTCTAATGTTGTTTCTATTGATAGCGATTTTGGAGCTATTACTGGATTGTCTGGAGGTTCTTCTTATATTCAAGCTAAAATAGGAAATGTTTTATCGCCATTATATGAAGTTAAAGTAGAGGAAGAAGAAGTATTACCAACTGGTATTTATATTCGAACTAATGGAAATGTTAAAACTGTGTATCTTGGAGCAGAAGAAAAAACAAGATTAGAAGCAGTTATTGTACCTAGTTATGCTACTGATAAATCTGTTGTTTGGACTAGTAGTGATGAGAGAATTGCTAAAATTGATCAAGATGGTATGATTACTCCTATTTCTTTAGGTGAAGTAACTTTTACTGCTACTACTATTAATAATATGAAAGCTACTTATCGTGTGACAATAGAAGATTTAGATGTTATTGAGATTACTGATTTGACTCTTGAGCCTACTTCTTTTACTGCTTATGTAGGGGAAGAAAAAAAGATTGATTATCATATTACTCCTTCTAATGCAACTTCATCTACTATTACTTTTACTAGTAGTGATTCTAATGTTGCTATAGTTGATTCTACTGGAATGGTTACAGCTATTGGTCCTGGGACTGCTAGAATTATTGCTTCTTTTAAAAATGGGGTTACAGCAGTTTGTGTGATTACAGTTTTAGAGTCGGAAATTAAAGTAGAAAGTATTACTTTTGCGGATCAAGAGAGAACGATAGAGTTAGGAGATACTTATACATTGGAACCAATTATTCGACCACAGAATGCAAGTAATAAGACTGTTCAATGGTCTGTTTCGAAAGAGGGTATTTTAACAGTTGATAAAAATGGTTTGATTTCTACGATTGCTATTGGGGATGTTGTTGTTACAGCAAGCGTTGGTGATTTAAGTGGTCAAATTACTATTCATGTAATAGAACCTAGTATAAAGCCTACTGGTGTGGAATTACATTCTCCTAAATCAGAAATAGAGGTTGGAGAAGTCTTAGAATTAGAGACTGTCATTACTCCAAGTACAGTTTCTAATACATCTCTTTCTTGGAAAAGTAGTAATTCCAGTTTAGCTAGTATTAGTCAGGATGGAAAAGTAACGGGACTAATGACAGGAACTGTTCAAATTACAGTTACTACAGTTAATAATCTTAGCGATTCTGTTGAAATTAAAATTATTGATAAAAAGGCTGAGGTTAATAATATTACAATTAATGATCATGAGGAAAATTTACTAGAAGGAAATCAAATGACTTTAATTGCTAATATTACTCCAGTTGATGCTAATAATCAGTCATTAGTTTGGACGAGTAGTGATGAGTCTATTGCAACTGTTTCCAATGGGGTGGTTACGGCTTTAAAAGATGGTACTGTAACGATTACTGTAACTTCAAAAAATGGGGTTTCTACTTCTACTACGATTCATGTTGTATCGTCTTCTTTGGAAGTTAGTACTGTGTCATTTGACCAGACTATTCTTCATATCAACATTGGAGATTCTTACTGTCTTCAGGCTACAATATATCCTGAAAATGCTACCATAAAGACGTTAAGTTGGGAAAGTTCTTCCCCATCTGTTGCGACAGTAGATGATTCTGGAAAAATTACAGCTTATCAAGTTGGAACTACAACAATTACTGCTACTTCAACTAATGGAAAAGAAGCACGCTGTGTTGTTGAGGTTTTGGATCCTAGTTTGGTTCCTACTGGTGTAGTATTGAATAAAACGAAAGAAACGGTATATGTAGGGGATTATCTTTCTTTAATTGCTGAAATAAAGCCAAAAGGTGTTGTTAATCAGAATATTGAATGGACTTCTAGTAATGAAGAAGTTGCGACTGTTGATAAGGGAAGGGTTCATGCGATTAAAGAAGGAACTACAACAATTACTGCTAGTGCTTATAATGGAGTTTCTGAAAGTTGTACTATCATTGTTAAGATGCCTGAAATTATTTTAGAGGATAATGAAATTGTTCTTGAAGTAGGTAAGTCTCATTTATTAGAGGTTACAACAAATCCTAAAGATGTTTCAAAGATTTTTTATAGTGATCAGGAGGAAATTGCAGTAGTTGATAGTGAAGGTAATATAACTGCTATTTCTCCTGGAGATGCTTCTATTACTATAGAAACTTCAAATGGAGACAAAGCTATTTGTCATGTTATTGTTATTCAAAGACCTACAAAAATTATTCCTTCTTCTGAAGATATAACGTTAGAAGAGGGAGAAGAGGAGCAGATTAGAATAACTTTTGAACCTGCTAATACTAGTGAAACTGCTTTGGTTTGGGAAAGTAGTAATCCTAAGATTGCAACTGTTGCTAATGGTTTCATTAAAGGAATTGCTGCTGGTACTGCTATGATTACTGTAACTGGAGTTAATCGTATTAGTGCACAAATTATGGTTACTGTTGTTCCTAAGGAAGGTGTTGAGGTTGAACCAACGGGAATTCAATTAAATCGAAATGAACTATCATTGAAAGTAGGTTCTTATTCTTATCTTGATGGAGAGGTTTTGCCAAGTAATGCTACCAATAAGGCTGTTACTTGGGAAAGTAGTGATTCTCGTATTGCAAGTGTGGATAAAACGGGTAAAGTTATTGGTATTTCTGTTGGTGAAGCTATTATTACTGCAAAAACGATTAATGATAAAAAGGCAGAATGTCGAGTAACTATTGTTCCTAATCCTCAAAGTTTTTCAGTGTTATATATGACACATGTAGAAGATTATGGAGATCAGAAGTATGTAAAAAATGGGGCAATGTCTGGAACAAGTGGGCAATCTAAGAGATTAGAAGCTATTCGAATCAAATTAGAAAATCAGCCATATACTGGTAATATTGAATATCGAACTCATGTACAAGATATCGGTTGGATGAGTTATGTAAAAAATGGAGCCATGTCTGGAACGAGTGGAAAAGCAAAAAGACTAGAAGCCATTCAAATTAGACTTACTGGTAAACTTGGTGAAAAGTATGATGTTTACTATAGAGTGCATGCCCAAGATGTAGGCTGGATGAACTGGGCTAAAAATGATGAGATGGCAGGAACAGCTGGATATGGAAGACGATTAGAAGGTATTGAGATAGTTGTGGTGGAAAAAGGACAAAATCCACCTAGTAGAAGTAATATTAAAAGTAATAAAGCATTCTTACAAAAGCAAATTTCTTATACTACGCATGTTCAAGATATTGGATGGCAAAGTGAAGTAGCAGATGGAACAATGTCAGGTACAAGTGGACAATCTAAGAGATTAGAAGGAATTAAAATCAAATTGTATAAACCTACTTATAATGGTAGTATACGTTATAAAACTCATGTTCAAGATATTGGCTGGCAAAGCTTTGTCTATGATGGTGCAATGTCAGGAACCAGTGGGCAATCAAAGAGACTAGAAGCTATTCGAGTTGAATTAACAGGTTCTATGGCAAGTCACTATGATATTTATTACCGAGTACATGCTGAAAACTTTGGTTGGATGAATTGGGCCAAGAATGGGGAGAGTGCAGGTACTGCTCATTATAGTTATCGATTAGAGGGAATCGAAATTGTTTTAGTTGATAAAGGAGAAGCTCCACCAACAAGAACCAATATAAAAACTAGTAAGGCATTTATAGATAAAAACTTGTAAATCAAATAATATTTGAAAAAGATGTTTTCTTGTGTTATACTTATTTATATTTTGTGATGACTGAGAAGTAGTAATAAACTGATTTCTTTTAGAGAGTCTATGTTAGGTGGAAATAGATAGGAATCATTTGTGAACTTGTCTTAGGAGCAATTGGGTAATTCCGTTATCAATTTCAAGTGTATAAGAATACTTATAAATTAAGGTGGTACCGCGAATCATTCGTCCTTATGACGTTTGATTCTTTTTTTTAGGAGGAGTTTATGCAAGAATTTTGTTTATTTCTGTTTAGCTTTTTCTTTGTTCTGCTGATTTACGAGTTTTTTGTAGTTCGAAAAGCAAAGAATAAGAAGAAAAAAGATCGAAAAGAACCAGTTGAGGTTTTGTATTTAGTTCGTAGATATCATTTGGATTTAAAAAAAATTCATTATCCACAATTATTACAGATTGTATCTATTGTTTCTTCTTTTGATATTGCTTTGATTGTAAGTATTATTATGAATCTTCATAATTATTTATTGGAAATGATTGTTGGAGTTTTTGGTTTAACTATTATTATTGTTTTAAGTTATCACTTAGTTTATTTATTTTATAAAAGGAAGGGAATGATTCTAGATGAATAATATTAAAAAAATAGAAGAAAAATGGCAAAAATATTGGGATGAACATCAATCTTTTAAAGCAGTAAATGGAGGAGATAAGAAGCCTTATTATATTTTGGTTGAGTTTCCTTATCCAAGTGGAGCAGGATTACATGTAGGTCATGTGCGTAGTTATACAGCACAAGATGCGATTGCGAGAATGATGAGAATGCAAGGATATAATATTTTATATCCAATGGGATGGGATGCTTTTGGAGCTCCTGCTGAACAATATGCGATTAAGAATCATATTCATCCTAAAGAAGCAGTAGCAGAAAATATAAAGACATTTAAAGGTCAGATGAAGTCACTTGGTTTTTCTTTTGATTGGACACGTGAGTTTTCAACAACAGATCCTGAGTATTATAAATGGACACAATGGCAATTCTTACAGTTTTATAAACACGATATGGCTTATAAAGATACCATTCCTGTAAATTGGTGCCCTACTTGTAAGAGTGTTTTGTCTAATGAGGATGCTGCTGGTGGAGTATGTGAGAGATGTGGCTCTGTAGTTGAGCAAAAAGAGAAGAGTCAATGGATGCTAAAAATGAGTGATTATTCTGAGGATTTATTGAAAGGATTAGATGATACAAATTTCGCAGATCGAGTAAAACTTGGACAAATTAATTGGATTGGCAAATCTACTGGAGTAGAGGTAGATATTAATATTGTTGATGGTGGAAAGTTTAGTATCTTTACTACTTGTCCTGAAACGATTTATGGAATTACGTTTTTTGTTATTGCTCCTGATGGAAAATTAATTAAAGAATTGATGGATAGAGTAGAAAATAAAGATGAAGTAGAAAATTATATTAAGGAAACAGCTAAGAAGAGTACTATGGATAGAACAGAACTTAATAAAGGAAAAACAGGAGTAGAAGTAAAGGGAATTAAGGCAATTAATCCAGTTAATGGGAAAGAAGTTCCAGTATTTTTGGGTGACTTTGTATTAGGAGATTATGGAACTGGAGCTGTTATGGCAGTACCTTCGCATGATCAAAGAGACTTTGAATATGCAAAAGAACATAACTTAGAGATTATTCAAGTTATAGATTGTGGAGATATATCTGAACATGCTATTGAGAAGACAGAATATATGGGACATGACTATAAGATGATGAATTCAGAAGAATTTGATGGTATGGTTGTGGATGAAGCACGTGAGAAGATTTCTGATATGCTAGAAGAAAAAGGTCTAGGGCGTAGAGTTAATAATTATAAAATGAGAGATTGGATTTTCTCTCGTCAAAGATTCTGGGGAG
>CAMOGG010000014.1 GCA_946614095.1 uncultured Caryophanales bacterium
TAAAGGAATAATGAAGAGCCTTAAGAATCTCCTCATGAATGACAAAAAATATACACATGAATTTTGTGATTGTTTTTTGTTGTATATTCATGAAAGGAGGTTCTTTTTTTGATACAATCACACTTTTAAAAGAAAGGATGATAAATAATGAAAAACAAGGAACATGATTATTATGATAAGCTTGCAAATTGGTCATTTGAAGATATTAATTATACTAGTGAAGTATTTACAGATTGGATTTATGAACAAGAAATCAAAAAATTAACAAATGAGTATTCTAAAATATTAGATTTAGGAACAGCTGCAGGAGAAAAAGTATTAAAAACATTTCCTGACTGTGCAGAAATATTAGGAACAGATTTTTCTAGTAAGATGATTGAAGCTGCGAATAAAAATCTATTAAACAGTGGTAGAAAAAATATTACTTTCAGAGTGATGAATAATTTAAATATGGATACTCCAGACAATTATTTTGATTTAGTAACAGCACGGCATACGATAACAGACCCTGTTCAAATATACAAAACGTTAAAAGAAAATGGACGTTTATTAATAAGAGGTGTTGATAAATTAGATTGTTGGCTCTTAAAAAAAATGTTTGGAAGGGGACAATGTTATTATGATACGAAACCAATTAGTCAAGTTGATTTTGAAGCTGTAATAGATGCAGGATTTAAGGATGTAGAACTAATCCCTCTTCATGTAGTAGAATACTATCAAACACCAGAAGATTTGTATGCCTTGTTAGTTAAAACACCAATTTTAGATGACTTTGATGAAAAATTACCAATAGAGAATAATATCTTAAAAAAATATGTTGACCAAAATACTACACAAAAAGGGATTAAATTAGTTAGAAGGTATTATGGAATAACCGGAAAAAAATAAAAGATGTTACTATCTATATAAATAGTCAACATTATATAATCAATAATAAATAATAAAGAAAAAAAGTATAAATCATGATATAATGAAAAAGAATAGTAGAGAGTATATGAGTGAAAGAATATAAGTTAATTTAGAACAGAAAAATAAGAACTCAGATCTTTCTGAGTTCTTAACATATAAAATATAATAGAATTTGAAAACAGTTAACAAGCATAAGAAAAAAATACTCTTTATGATATAAAAATTGATAGTATTTATTGATTATAGAAGGGCAAGAAATAAAAAAGTAGGTATGAATATGAATGATAAAGAAAGATATATAAAGTATGCAGAAACAAACTTTGCAGGAAAAGCATTAGAAATAGTTTTAAATCAAATAAATCTATTTTACAAAGAAAATCATATAGAAAAAAAACAATATAAAATTGGGGAAGAAGTTATCTTAGAAAAAGGAACTTATTTACATGGAATCTTAGGTGGATTAGATAAGTTTGATTGGATTATACAGAATGGCTTTATTGGAAACAATTTTACAAAAGAAAATGTTAAAAATAAAATTAAAAATAGTATAGGAATGTGGGTAATAAGAGAAAAAGAGCCTCTTAAAGATTATATAATTCGATATAGTGGATTTACTATTACATATACCATAGGAAGAGGTCCAGACTCAAAAGAAATATCTGAATTAATCCCCTATCATAAATTTGACCAAGTAACAGAAGAAATTAATAATAGAGAGGATGTTTGGATGTATTGGGGAGATCAAACAAAAGAAGTAAGATTCCTTCCTAGTTTGGTTGCTAATAAAAATCAAATTGGTTTCATACTAAATATGAATAATGAAATAGCCCAAGAAATGATAAAAGCAGATGTATGGAATCCCGAGATAGATTCAGAAATATTAAGACCATTTCTCGATTATCGCTATTATGACAAATTTGTTGAAAATGATAGAATCAATAGAACAGCCCAAACAACAGATAGAGAAACAGCTATTATATTTGGATTGCCTTCAACATTGATTGAAGGAATAATAGTAGGAAGAAAGATAGAAAAAGATGAAAAATCAATGGATTATATCAAATCTAAATTACCAGATTGTTATATATGTAATCTAGATGGAAAAGTAATTCGATAGAGAAGAGGAAAATAAAAAAATCAATACAAATACTGACACATAATAAAAAAGAAGATTATATGGAATATATAAGAGCAATAAAGAATAATCAAATAGCAAAAAAATTAAAATTAGCGGATTTAAAACATAATAGTGATTTAACAAGACTAAATATTATCACAGAACATGATGTAAAAAGGAAGCAAAATATGAAAAGAAAATGGGATATTATTAGGAAAAAATAGTATTTAGAGAATAAATTTGATAGAATGAAAGTGGTGATAAAATGATAAAATGTCCTAATTGTACGGGTGAATTGACATTTAGCCCTAAAGACCAAGAAGTAGTATGTCAATATTGTGGATCAAAATTTAATCCAAAAGAATTAAAAGCAAGAGTAAAAATGGCTGGCGAGAAAAAAGAAAAGAAAGAAGAAAAGAATCAAGTAGAAGGAAAGAGTTATACTTGTTCTCAATGTGGAGCAACGCTTCTAACCTTTGATGAGACGGCAATTACATTCTGTAGTTACTGTGGCTCTCAAGCCATGATAGAATCAAAAATGATGAAAATCAATAAACCAGACTTTATTATTCCTTTTTCAAAAACCAAAGAGCAATGTGAAATGGCCTACAAAAAAAAGTTGAGTGGGGCTTGGTTTACACCAAGTTATATGAAATCGGACATTACAATACAAAAATTTAGAGGAATTTATATTCCATACGCGATATATAAATTAGAGCATCATGGACAGACCTCCAATAAAGGTAGTAAATACTCTCATCGTAGTGGTGATTACGTCTATTATGATGACTATACCATACTCGCTTATGTAGATGCTTCTTATGAAGGAATATCATATGACTTAATATCAAAGTTTTATGATAAATATAGTACCGCAATCCCATATAACTTTAAAAAGAAAGAAGATTTTAATCCAAACTATTTAATAGGTTATTATGCAGATGCAGGAGATGTTGATAGTACTACTTATGATAAAGACGCTTTAAAAGTAACAGAAAATGATATTACAAAAAGACTAAAAAGTAATAGTACCTTTCATAAATATGGATGCAGTAATCCGACAATGAGCTTAGATGTTACCGAAAGAAAGACAGGAATGTTTCCAGTATACTTTTTAGCAATTAAAAATAAAGAAAATGAAAGAATTAATTATGCAATTGTAAATGGTCAGACTGGACAAGTTGTAGCAGACTTACCTATTTCCTTTGGAAAATACGTTATTGGATCTTTAGTTTTAGCACTGATAATCTTTATTTTAATTGATAATATGATTACATTAACTCCAACAAATGTTACCTTCTTCTCAATTGCTGCAAGCTTGATGAGTTTTATAATATCTAACAAACAAGCATCTCAAATTAATAACCATGAAAATCATATAAATGATAAAGGATATAAATCAATTGATAAAACGAAGAAAAGGAACAAGTACGGAACATTCAAATATATATGGAAAGAAATAATATCAGTAATTATTCCAACCACAGTTTTAATCGTCAATCCCGTAAAAGATATGTATTATTATGGAGCTTCTTTAATATCACTATTATTTGTATTACTATCATTTTACGACTTAGTAAAAGAACACAACATTTTAACAACTAGTAAACCACCTCAATTAGAGAAGAGAGGAGGCGATGAGCGTGAAAAATAAAAGAAAATATCTTTTTGTATTCATAGTAATCTTATCTTATCTTTTATTAATAACCAATACATCTGCATTAGATATTAAAAGACCAGATTATAAATTAGTAATTGAAGATAATGCAGAATTATTAACCTCGGAAGAAGAAACAATGTTAAAAGAAGATATGCAGCCCATGATTGCATATGGAAACATTGCTTTTAAATCCATTAATGAAAATGAAAAAACAACGAAAGAATATATTGAAGAATATTATGAAGAACATTTTCAAGACGATAGTGGCACGGTATTTCTAATAGATGTGGCAAACAAAGAAATCTATATTTATTCAGCAGGTAATAACTATCAAACGATAACAGATGAAGCGGCAGAAAGAATTGTCAATGCAGTAGCTCCTCAAGTTACCAATCAAGAATATTATTCAGCATCATCAAGAGTATATCAATTACTGTATACATATTTTACCAAAGATACTATTGAAATTGAATCAGAAGAAGGATATAAAGCCATAATTGAAGATGATGCAAAACTTTTAACAGAAAAAGAAAAAGACCAACTAAAAGACAAAATGAAAGACCTTACTAAATATGGAAATATTATTTTTAAATCCATCCTAACAAATAGTACTACAGCCCCAGCTTATGCAAGAGATTACTATCATAGTAAATTTCAAAAAGAAAGTGGCACGGTATTTTTAATTGATATGGATAACCGAATAATATACATCTTCTCTGATGGAAGTAATTATAACATTATCAATAAAAGGAAAGCAGAAATTATAACAGATAACATTTATCAGTACGCATCTAATAAAAATTATTTTGATTGTGCATACAATGCTTTTGACCAAATGGAAACATTACTAGAAGGTGGAAAGATTCTAGAGCCAATGAGACACATTAGTAATATTGTTGTTTCTATTGTTATAGCCTTCTTTATTACATTTATCATTGTATGGCAAAAAACAAAAATAAAAGAAGCATCAAAGAAAGCAGTACTAGAAAATTGTGATATCAACTTTGAAATAAAAGATGTCTATGGATCAAAGACAGGTACACATAGAGAATACTCTCCAATAGACACTGATTCTGGTGGATCATCCGGAGGTGGTGGAGGCTTTTCTGGAGGAGGATCATCCGGAGGTGGCGGAGGTCACAGCTTTTAAACTTATCTTATAGATAAGTTTTTTTCATGATAATATAAAAAATAGAAATAAATTAAAACATAATAATTGTGATAAAATCACATTAAGAAGAACGAAAGATTGGTGATAATATGCATTTTTATAATCAAATGAAAAAAATAAGTAAAAAGAAAAAAGTAAAACTATTTATTGATATGGACGGAGTAATTGCCTCTTATAATTTTGGAGAACCATTAAACTTTAAAACAAAGAGACCTCTAGAAACTAATATAAAGGAATTAAAAAAAGTATCACATTTAGAAAATATTGAATTATATATTTTATCAATCTGTAAAAAAAATCAAGAAATTCAAGATAAAAATAATTGGTTAGATAAGCACGCTCCATTTTTTGAATACAAAAATCGCTATATTCTTTCAAAAGAAATGATTCCAAACATGGCTTCATCTAAAATGAAAATGGAATTTTTAAGGAATTATAAAACAAAGTCACAAAAAGTACTAGTAGATGATGATAATCAAATATTAAAGGAAATATCAAAAGAATTAAAAGATATTATTCTCCTTCAAGATTCTGAATTAATTGACTAAGCAAATGAAAAATTTGCTTTTTTGATAACAAAAAAAGGAGCTTAAAGCCCCTAATCTATATAAAGAGGATCTTCACACTACACAGTGAACCTTCCTCAATAATAATATATGTAACAATGAAAAAAAAATACCATTTTTCTATTATTGTGAAAACAAAAAAGATATGATAAACTATATACGTTAAAATGAATAGAAAGAAGGAACTTTTATGGATAATAAAGAACAATTAAAAATAATAGAAACAGAACAACAAACAATAGATAATATTTGGAGGTCACTTTGACATTCCAACAAAAAAAGAAGAAGTAAACAAGTTACAAAAAGAAATGGAAGATAGTTCTTTCTGGAACAATCGAGAAAAAGCGGAAGAACATTTAAAAGAACTAAAAGAAAAAAAAGATTTAATTACTCAAATAGAAGATAAGAAAGAAATGATAAATTCTAATAAGGAAATATGGAATCTATTAGAACAAGAAGATGATGAAGCAGTTAGAGAAGAGTTAACACAATCCATTATAAAGACAGAAAAAGAATTAGAAAA
Source organism: uncultured Caryophanales bacterium (assembly GCA_946614095.1). Classification (GTDB taxonomy): domain Bacteria; phylum Bacillota_I; class Bacilli_A; order RF39; family UBA660; genus UBA3789. The sequence goes on from CAMOGG010000014.1 coordinate 5,947, forward strand.
ATTGAATTTATTACTAACATTAAGTGGACCATATGATAAAAACAATTGTATCTTAGAAATTCATCCAGGTGCAGGAGGAACAGAATCTTGTGATTGGGCAAGTATGTTATATCGTATGTATACCAGATGGTGTGAAAAGAAAAAATATCAGGTTACCATTTTAGACTATCAAGATGGAGATGAAGCAGGAATCAAGAGTGTATCGTTACTAGTAAAAGGCTACTATGCCTATGGATACTTAAAAAATGAAAAAGGAGTTCATCGCTTAGTTCGACTATCTCCTTTTGATTCTAACAATAGAAGACATACATCCTTTGCCTCAGTAGAAGTAACACCAGAAATTGAGCAAGATAATAGCATTGAAATTGATGAAAAAGATTTAAAAATAGATGTGTATCGTTCTACTGGAGCAGGAGGACAAGGAGTAAATACTACAGATTCTGCAGTAAGAATTACCCATTTACCTACAAAAATAGTAGTAACTTGTCAAAATGAAAGAAGTCAAATTCAAAATAAAGAGCAAGCTTTAAAAGTATTAAAAAATAAGCTACTATTGAAAAAAATAGAAGAGCAAGAAAAAGAACTGTCACAAATAAAAGGAGAACAAAAAAATATTGAATTTGGTTCTCAAATAAGAAGTTACGTCATGCATCCATATTCTTTAGTGAAAGATCATCGTACCAATGAAGAAACAAGTAATGTATCCAAAGTATTAGACGGAGATATTGATGATTTTATCGAAAGTAATTTAAAAAAGGGGTTATAATATGAATTTATTTCCAAAAAGTCACAATATAAAAGTATTAAATGAAGTGATGAAAAAATCTTATAAAAAAAGAATGATTCAATTTATCATAGGTGTATTTATTGTGGCTCTTTCCTACAATATCTTCATAGCTCCAAATGATTTAGTACCAGGAGGAGTAGGAGGGATTGCTATCGTACTGAACAGTCTTTTTGGCATAAGTAATTCTTTAGTAATCTTCATTCTAAATGCATTTCTCTTACTATTAAGTTTAAAATCGTTAGGAATAAAACAAACAAAAGCTAATTTACTAGGCTCTATTATATTTCCAATATTTGTTAGATTAACAGAGAATATAAATGTATGGCTACAAGTAGATACTTCTCACTTATTATTGTCTGCATTATTTGGAGGAATCCTTTATGGATTAGGAGCAGGACTAACATTTAAAGCTGGTTTCACAACAGGAGGAACAGATATTATTAATCAAATAATTTCCAAATACTTAAAAATTAGTATTGGAAAAAGTATGTATTTAAGCGATGGTTTAATTGTGATATCATCTGCTCTATTTATTGGAATCAATAGTATGATGTATTCCATTGTTATATTATATATTATCAGTTTAATGTCTGATAAAGTTGTATTAGGAATATCTGATAGTAAAGCCTTCTTTATCATTACTGATAGAGAAGAAGAAGTAAAAGATTTCATCTTAAAAATGGGACATGGTGTTACAGTCTTTAAAGCAAAAGGTGGCTTTAAAAGACATAATGAAGAAGTGCTAATGACAGTTCTTCCAACAAAAGAGTACTATAATCTAAAAGAAGGTATCAAAATGATAGATCCAGAAGCATTCTATATCATAACAGATACCTATGAAGTGTTTGGAGGGGAATAATATGAATCAAGTATGGAAAAATCAACTAAATAGGACTTTACTATTAACAGTATCACTAGTATTAAATGCTGCCTTATATAACTTATTTCTCTTACCATTAAATCTAGTAACGGGTGGAACTAGTGGTGTAGCAACAATTACACGCTATCTATATGGATTTGATCCTTCTATCATCATTCTTTTATTATCAATAGCTTGTGCTATAATTAGTTTTATGTATTTAGGAGTCAAAAAAACAGTAAGATCATTAGCAGCTTGTATTTGCTATCCTATATTAGTTAAACTCTTTGCCAATATAAGTAATACTATTATTATTGATCCAGCAGACCCCTTATTATTAGTCATTTTTGCAGGTGCACTTAGTGGTGTAGCAAACGGTCTTATGTATAAAAGTGGCTACAATAATGGTGGATTTCCAGTTATTTCTCAAATATTAATGGAAAAGTATCAAATTCCAATAGTGAAATCAAGTCTTGTAATTAACATGATTATTGTTGCAATAGGATCATTCTTCTTTGGTACAACAAATGCATTATATGCAGTAATATTTTTATATATTAATAGTATTGTACTCGATAAGGTATTACTAGGAATTTCTAATAATAAAGCATTCTATATTATTACTGACAAAGAAGATGAAATTAAAGAATATATTATTAATAGTTTAAATCACACAATCACAACATTTGAAGTAAAAGGAGCTTTCCTAAAAACCAAAAGAAATGTTATGTTAACAGTAATTCCATCTAGAGAATACTATCGCCTCACAACAGGAATTAAAGAAATTGATGAAGATGCATTCTTCTTAGTAACCGATTCTTATCAAGTAGAAGGTGCCAAATAACGTAAAAGAAAAGATTTCTAGTAGTTTTCACTAGAGCTTTCTTTTTTTCTGTCGAAAAATATGATATAATGAATTACTAAGGTGGTGATTATATAGATGGATTTAATCAGAATCAAAAACGTTGAGAAAAAATATCGCAACGGAGTAACAGCAATTTATGATTTAAATCTAGCAATAGAAAAAGGCTCCTTTGTCTTTGTTATTGGTGGTTCAGGTAGTGGAAAAAGTACATTGATTAAAATGCTTTATCGAGAAGAAAAACCAACCAAAGGACAAGTAATTGTAGGTGGACTTGATGTTGCTAAGTTAAAAAATAAAAAAGTATACAAGTTAAGACGAAAGTTAGGAATCGTCTTTCAAGATTATAGATTATTACCAAAACAGACGGTATATGAAAATGTTGCTTTTGCATTAGAATGCATTGGAGAAAAAAAAGATATCATTCGTACGAAAGTTTTAAAAGCATTAGAAGATGTTGGATTAAAAAATAAAGTTCATAATTATCCAGACCAATTATCAGGAGGAGAACAACAAAGAGTTGCTATTGCAAGAGCAATAGTCAATGATCCTAAATTATTATTATGTGATGAACCAACAGGAAATCTAGACCCAGAAAAGAGTATGGAAATTATGAAAGTACTAGAAGACATTAATAAGATGCGAGGAACAACTATTATTATGGCTACTCATGATAAAGAAATAGTAAATAAAATGAAAAAACAGGTAATTACTTTAAAAGATGGACATTTAGTAAAATTTAAACAGAAAGGAACTTATGTAGAATGAAACTATTTAGAATGTTAGGAAGAAGCATCCGAGATGCTATAAAAAGTGTAATTCGAAATTTTTCTCTTTCATTAGCATCCATCTCTTGTATTACAATTACCTTAATCATTGTAGCTATTGCTATTATCGCATCTTATAATGTGCAAAATTTTACCAAAGAAATTGAAAGAGATATGACTATCGTCGTATTTCTAGAAAATGGTATTGAACAAGAAGATATTGATGATGTAGAAAAAGAACTAAAGTCAATTAAGAATGTGGATAAATATACATTCCAATCCAAACAAGAAGTAAAAAAACAAATGCAAGAAGAATCGGAAGTATTTAATACAGTCTTAGAAAACTGGGATGATGACGAAAGTCCATTAAAAGATACATTCCAAGTAAAAGTAAAAAATGTTGAGCAACTTAGTGCGACAGCAAAGAAAATAGAAAAAGTAGATCATGTGTCCGTTGTTCGTTATGGATCAGGAATGGTTGACAAAATGGTAACAGCATTTAACTCTGTTGAAAAAATAACTTTTGGTATAGTAATTGCATTAGTAGTTGTTACAGTATTCTTAATTATAAATACCATTAAATTAACTATTTCTGCTCGTCGTAGAGAGATAAGTATCATGCGTCTAGTAGGAGCAAGTAATTTTACTATCAAAACTCCATTTATTATTGAAGGAATGATTTTAGGAATATTTGGATCAATTGTTCCAATTCTGATTACAATGTATGGTTATCTAGCTTTTTATAAGCATTTTGAAGGTCATTTATATTCTCAATTAATTGAATTAATTAAACCAGAACCATTTATTTATCAAACTTCTATTATAATATTATTAATTGGTATCATTGTAGGTATGATAGGTAGTGCTAGTGCCGTAAGAAAGTATTTAAAGGTGTAATATGAGTAAGAAAAAAGTAATTTTTTTAGGAGTATTATTATCATTATTACTGATTCCAATAAATTCTTATGCAGTAACATTACAAGAATATGAAGATGCCGTAGCAAAATATACCAAAGAGTTACAAGAAAAAGAAGCAAAAATTGCTAAAGGAAAAGAAGAAATTGCAGCAGTAAAAAGAAATATTGCAGATATTGAAGGAAAGATAAAAGAAGCGGAAGAAGAGGTAGAAAGACTTCAAAGAGAAATAGAAGAATGTAATAAAGAAATAGAAAAAAAGAATAAAGAAAGTAAAAAAATCATGGAATATTACCAAGTAGAAAATGGTAATAATGCATATTTAGAATATGTCTTTGGAGCGACTAGTATTACAGATATGGTATATCGTATGTCAGTAGCAGAACAATTAACAGAATATAATGATAATGTCATGAAAGAATTAAAACGATTAATTGAAGAGAATGAAAAGAAAAAAGTAGAATTAAATAAAAAACAAGAAGAGTTAAAAGAATTAAAGAAAAACTTAGAAAAAGAAAAAGAAAGAATAGAGGAAGAAGTAAGTGGTGTTGAAGGAACTGTTCCAAGCACCAAAGGACAAATTGCACTATATCAGCAAAGAGTAGATTACTATAGAAGTAAAGGTTGTAAGTCCAGTGATGTAATTGGAGTAACTTGTGATATACCACCAAAAGCAACAACTTCCTCATCTGGAGGATCATCAGTAAGTGCTGGAGTTGTAATTGGAGAAAACGGGTTCCGATTCCCAGTTGTTGGTGGAAGAATTAGCTGGGGCTATGGCTCTGGGGGACACAAAGGAGTCGATATAACAAGAGGCTGCGGAACACCAATTTATGCAGTAGCACCAGGAAGAGTATATTATGTAGGAAATACACTAGATAATTACGGAGCATACATGGTATTAGTTGTTCATAATGTAAACGGAAGACTAGTCTTCTCACAATATGCTCATGTTCAGCCAAATATACCAGTATCTGTAGGACAGAATGTTGATATTGGAACAGTTGTTGCTTACATGGGTTCAACAGGATATTCAACAGGATGTCATCTGCATCTTGAAATGTCTCAATACTATGGATGGGGCTATAATGGTAGTTATTATCAATATCGAAATAATATTATTAGCCCGTGGAATTACGTTCCAAGTCCATATTAAAAAAAGAGGTTCATTTGAACCTCTTTTCTCTTTATTGAAAAGTTGATTGATTAGATTGATTTTTCTGACTAAGTTCAACTAAAGATGCAATTAATTTAGCATTCTCTGCCATTAATTCTAGTATCTGTTGATTATTTGCTTCAATTGTATTTTGAATATCCTCAGAATCATCTCGAGAAGGACTATTTACCATTTCCATAACTTCGGATTTATCTTCTTCAACATTTTCTGAAATAGAAGATTCTTCTTGAATAGGACTATTCTGAACATCAAAATCTTTATCAGTAGTTGGAGCTACTATTTCGTTTCCTCGAATATACTCACCAAATCGATTCTTAATACGTTGATATGCTTCCATTAAAGATATACCATGTTCCATTTTGATTTCGTCTAAATCAATTCCTTGCTCTAAGAATGAACTAACAACCTGTAAAAAATTAGGTAATGTACTTTGTAAAGTAGATAATTTTGTATGACCAGGTTCAAAGCCTCTTCTTTGATCATACTCTAAACAGTCTTTTTCAAAATTTTCTATAGAATCTCCATAAAATTCACTAGGGACAGATTTACGAGCAAAAATAGACAAAGCATCATTATCAGCAAGCATATGAAGTACTTTTACTCTTCTTTGAATTTCTTCAGGTTCTACTTTTTCTCGCATTAATAATGTAGAAGTAATGGAACGAACTTCTTTTAAAAGACCTCTCTTAACAACAGATAAAAATGGTAAAGGTTCACCATAAGCAGCAGCAAATCCGAAATCTTGTGCGACAAGATCTCTGTCTTTCTCACTAGGTGGTCGCCAATCAGGACTTCTACGTAGCCTTTCTTCAGCAATTCTTTTTGCTAATTCAAAAACATCACTTTCCTGAGATAAAGCATCTGGAAAATAACTTGAAAAGATATCATTAGGATAGTTCTCTTTAATATCACCCAATAAGTCAATACATATTTGTTCAAGCTCTTCATCTGAACGACCATCTAAAATTGGAGCAAAATCATCAATAACAAATTCTCCTTTACTTCTCCATTCATTATTCATATTATCACATCCTTATTACCAATAGTATAACATAGAAATCAAAAAACATAATAATAAAGAGATAATAAAAAAACATTTGACACTAATAAAAATAAAATGATAAAATACTAATGTCGTGTAGCTAAAGGCGTAAAACCAGATTTTGGTTTTACGTTTTTTTCTGCATAAAAGGAGGGAATAAAATGACAAAAGAAAAATTATGGAGTAAAGATTTTGTTGGTATTATAGTTATTAATTTTTTAGTATTTTTAAATCATTTAATGGTACTATCTACTTTTCCATTTTTTATCTCATACTTGGGATATTCTGAAACTATATCGGGTATCTGTGTAGCAGTCTTTTCGCTTATTGCAGTAATTTTTCGACCTATTGTAGGTTGGTTACTTGATAGTGGAAAAAGAAGAGGAATTTTGTTAATTGGATTATTAGGAATGGGGCTAATGCCAATGGGTTATTTAGCAGTATATTCTGTATTAAGTTCCATTATTCTAGCAATTACTTGTAGAATATTTCATGGAATAGCCTTAGCATTTTCGAATACAGCAACATCAACAATAGCATCTGATATTATTCCAAAAAAAAGATTTTCAGAAGGAATGGGAATGTTTGGAATGGCAACAGCACTAGCAACATCTATTGCTCCAGCAATTGGAGAGTACTTGATGAAAAAAGACTTTCAGTATCTATTTATCACCGCAACATTGTGCATGATAATATCACTAGGATTATGTTATATTCTTAAAATCAAAAAGCCAAAAGTAAATGCAAAAAATTTCACCATAAAAGATTTAGTAGAAAAAAATGCACTTCCAGCATCCATTACTGCTTTAGTATTTTTACTAACCTATGGAACATTAGAAAACTATATTTTAAAATATACATCTACTGTGAGTAAGATTACAATATCAGGAGGAATGTATTTTACCATAATGGCAATAATGCTATTACTAACAAGAATTATAACAGGAAAAGTTGCAGATAAGAAAGGAGAAGCTATTTTTGTCTATAGCTGTAATAGTTGCATGTTAATGGCTTTGTTATTATTAGGTTTAATTCCAAGTAACATATCATTCATATTATCTGCTATATTATCAGGATATGCCTTTGGAGGACTAGAACCATCTCTTCAAGCAATGGCAGTAAATACTGCTTCAGAAAAAAGAAGAGGAGCTGCCAATTCAACATTTTTATGTGCATATGATATAGGAATTGGAGTAGGTGGAGCACTAGCGGGAATATTAATAGATATGATAGGTTATCAAGATATGTTTATTGTAATTAGTATAGCAAATCTCCTATCTATATTAACTTATATACTAATAGGAAGAAATCATCCATCTTCTATGACATATCAATTAAAAAAGAAAAAGATATAATGAACGTCATTATATCTTATTTTAAATTATAATCACATAACAAATTTTGAATAGAATTGATATAAACAACAACTGCCTCAACAAAGTCATCTTGAGTATAATGATTATGATTTGTATCAATAAGCTCTCGATTGACAATCATTTCACTTTTAACATCAGTAGCCTTACACATCTCTTGTGCAAGTCCCACAAGTAATTTTAATTGATCTAAGGCAATACTTTGTTTTTCTTTTAATGGTAATTTTTTAAATTTTTTCATATATTCTTCAAACTCTTTTTGAATCATCGAAACATCCTCCCAACTTCCTCAATCTGAGCCATTGTTCCTTCGTAACCTAAATCTCCTCCTGATTCTTGAAGTTGTCTTAGTAGTTCCTTTTTTCCAGATAGTTTTGCCATAGCTTGCTGTAACTTACTCATTCCAAAGAATCTTTCTTCAGCAGCATGTAATGCTTGACTTCTCATTTGACTTAATAATTCACGTTCCCTATCTTCGTAAAAATTAATTTGAGAATCTAAATGAGAAATGCTTTCTGTAAGAACTTCTATTTTTTCTTCTAACTTTTTTATCTCATTTTCTATTCTACGAACTTCTTTTTCGTGCTGTTCTCTTTCCTCTTGAGATCCATTCTTGTAACGAGTTTCTTCTTGATAAAATAGAATTCCACCATCAACGGGATCTGTATGATGACTATAAACAGGAACTTCATAAGTTTCCGTTTCATATAATCCACGAGCATTAGCATCATTATACAACTTTAACTTTTCTCTTCTTAATTCTTCTAACTCAGAATAAGCTTCATCTCGAATATGAACTAAATTAGCTCTTTCATTATAAAGTTCTTCTTTTCTTCTTAAAACTTCCTGAATCTCAGATTCTTGATTTTCATCTACTTGGTCGCTCTCCTCCTGAACCTGGTCGTTATCCTGCTTATGTTCAACAGTAGAGGAAGTCTTTGCAGATTGAATTCGATCAGCCTGTTTTAAAAGATTAATTCTTTCTTTTCTTTGTTCATAGATAGTATCAATATGTGCCTTAATAAATTCAGGATTAATATGACCGTTCCTTTCAATGTTTTTTACGGCCTCCAAATGCAATCCACTAACCATAGTTCCATATTGACGATAATAATCAGAAATCTCTTCATCTTCAATAAAAGAACGAATATGAGATTTACCCCTATCACTAAGATAACCAACATGCATTCTATCAACTAACTGATTAATTTGATGATATAGATTATTTAAGGATTGTAAATCCTTAGCCAAAGCCATTTTCTTGATTAATTTTTCTAGTTTCTCTTGTAATTTCCGATTCTTTTCATCTCTATGACTACTAGCATTATGAAATCCTTCAAAAGTAAAATCAGCTTGTCGTAGAAAAAAGAGTAAATCATGTTCACAGCCATCAGCTGCAATGCTCCAATGAGATAAATAGTCTTCTAATGAGTAAGTAAAGTTATTGGAACGGACACATAATTCCCCATGGTTATTCTTGAAAAGTAATCCGTGAGGAGTTCCTAGCTGATTCTTGATAGTTTCATATCTTATCATATTTACAACACCTATCCTATATTACCATAGTATCGTAACAGCAAAATAAAGTCAAGATAATTACAAGGAAGGAAAAACATCCTTGTTTTATGATGCTTAAAATGATAAAATATTTGAAAGAAATAAGAGGTATATAAAGGAGGACATTATGTTTGAATTAGTATCAAAATATTCTCCTTCAGGAGATCAACCAGAAGCTATTAAACAACTAGTAGAAGGGATTAATGGTGGCAAGAAAGAGCAAGTTCTACTAGGAGCAACTGGAACAGGAAAAACTTTTACAATTGCTAATGTGATAAAAGAGACAAATAAGCCTACTCTTGTATTAGCTCATAATAAAACATTAGCAGGACAATTATATTCAGAATTAAAAGAACTATTTCCAAACAATAGGGTAGAATATTTTGTCTCTTACTATGATTACTATCAACCAGAAGCATATGTACCTTCAACAGATACCTATATAGAAAAAGATTCCTCTATTAATGATGAAATAGATGAACTTCGTCATGCCGCAACAGCAGCATTAATCTCAAGAAGAGATGTTATTGTAGTATCTAGCGTTTCTTGTATCTATGGTATTGGAGAAGTAGAAGAATATAAAAGTAAAATGTTAACACTAAGTGTAGGAGAACAAATTGAAAGAAACCAAGTATTAACAAAGTTAGTAGAAATGTTATATGAACGAAATGATTTAGATTTTAAACGTGGAACATTTCGAGTAAGAGGAGACGTCTTAGAAATTATTCCAGCAAGCCAAAGAAATAATGGATATCGAATAGAATTCTTTGGAGACGAAATTGATCGTATTTCAGAAATAGATACATTAACAGGAGTAGTAACAGAAAATAAAAAGAATATTTCTCTCTTCCCAGCAAGTCACTTTGTAGTGGGAGATAACAAATTAAAAGCCGCAATTGAAAGAATCAAAAAAGAATTAAAAGATAGATTAGAAGAATTAAAATCACAAAATAAATTACTAGCGGCAGAACGTCTAGAACAAAGAACAAACTATGATTTAGAAATGCTAGAAGAAACAGGTTTCTGTTCTGGAATTGAAAACTATTCTGCTCCAATGGCGGGACGTGCGCCAGGAGAGACACCAACAACATTAATGGACTTCTTTCCGGATGATTACCTATTAGTAGTAGATGAGTCTCATGTAACCTTACCTCAGGTAAGAGGAATGTATAATGGAGATCGAGCAAGAAAATTAAACCTGGTAGAATATGGATTTCGATTGCCTAGTGCCTTAGATAATAGACCATTAAAATATGATGAATTTGAGCATAAAATTAATCAAGCAATTTATGTATCCGCAACTCCAGGAGACTTAGAACTAGAACACACGAATCATCAATTTGTAGAACAAATCATTAGACCAACTGGACTATTAGATCCAACAATAGAAGTAAGAAAAACAGAAGGACAAATCGATGACTTAGTAGGAGAAATTAATGATAGAATCAAAAAAGATGAAAGAGTCTTAATCACTACACTAACCATTCGTATGGCAGAAGAATTAACAAACTACTTAAAAGAATTAGATATTAAAGTAGCTTATCTTCATAGTGAAGTAAAAACACTAGAAAGAATGCAAATCATTCATGATGTTCGTGCTAAAAAATATGATGTTTTAGTAGGAATTAACTTACTAAGAGAAGGACTAGATATTCCAGAAGTATCCTTAATCGCAATATTAGATGCCGATAAAGAAGGCTTCTTAAGAAGTAATCGTAGTCTAATACAAACAATAGGTAGATGTGCTAGAAATGCTAATGGTCATGTCATTATGTATGGAGACAAAATCACAGATTCAATGAGAGAAGCAATTGATGAGACAACTCGTCGTCGTCAAATACAAGAAGCCTATAATAAAGAACATCATATTATTCCTAAAACAATTATCAAAGAAATCAGAGAAGTAATCAGTAATGTTGATGAAGAAAAAGAAACGAAGAAAAAACCAATGACAAAGAAAGAATTAACAAAGAACATGGATATAATAGAGCAAGAAATGAGAGAAGCAGCCAAAAATTTAGATTTTGAAAGAGCTATGGAATTAAGAGATATTCTATTTGAAATGAAATCACAGTAGAAGGGAGTAGTATGGTCAATCAAATATTATTAAGCGAATTAAGAAAGAATGAAAAGGACCATAAAATATTTGAATATCAAAGACAGAAAGACTTACAAGAATTAGAAGAGTATATAAAAAATATTCCCTTCGAAATAACAATTTCAATAACACAAAAAGATTGGTATTATCCTTCACCAGTCATCTATAGTGAAGAAGACAGATCAGATCAAATAAAAGCATGTAGAAAATATTTAACAGCTAAGATATTAAAAGAATTAGAAAAACAATATGAATCATTAAAGAAATATGAAATTCAAAAACAATCAGATATCTTTGAAAAAAAAGAAAAAAACACTTATCAACAAATGAAAAACAAAATGTATAGTATTCAAGAGTTAATAGAAATACTATCCATAGAAGACATACCAATTGAACGAATTCACGTTATCATTACAGTAAAATCTTCAGAATTGCTCTGTGATTCTTTAACAGTTTTATTAGGGGATAATCTTCCTTTCAGTACTAGTGTATATCTCACTCAAAACAACTTTTATACCATTAGAATACCAGAAGAAGAACATACTCTTCTGTGGCAAGCCTATCGATATAAAAGGTTTAGAGACCAAGAATTAAGAATATCCACAAAAGATGTGGAAAAAGATAAAAGATAATTTCTGATAATTATCTTTTTCTGTGGTATAATATGAAACAGGTGATTTTATGGACAAAATAATAATTAAAGGTGCAAGAGAGAATAATTTAAAAAATATTAATATAGATCTTCCAAAGAATAAAATGATTGTTATGACAGGATTATCTGGAAGTGGAAAAAGTTCACTAGCTTTTGACACGATTTATGCAGAAGGTCAGAGAAGATATGTAGAAAGTTTGTCTGCTTATGCGAGACAATTTTTAGGCGGATCAGAAAAGCCTGATGTTGATTCTATTGAAGGACTGTCTCCTGCCATTTCTATTGACCAAAAAACAACCAACAATAATCCACGTTCAACAGTAGGAACTGTTACAGAAATATATGATTATTTAAGATTAGTATTTGCTCGTGTGGGAGTGCCATTCTGTCCAAATCATAATATTCCAATAACCTCTCAAAGTGTTGAAGAAATGACAAACAAAATGATGGAATACCCTTTAGGCACCAAAATGATTATTATGTCTCCAGTCATTCATGGAGAAAAAGGAACTCACAAAGATTTATTTGAAAAACTAAGAAAAGAAGGGTATGTCAGAGTTCGTGTAGATGAGGAAATGTTAGACTTAGGGGAAGATATTGAACTAGACAAGAATAAGAAACATAAAATAGATGTTGTAATTGATAGAGTTGCTCTAAAAGAAGAATCAAGGAGTAGATTATTTGAAGCAATTGAACAATCAACAAAATTATCTGGAGGAAAAGTTGTAATTCAATTACTTGGAGAAGAAAAAAAAGAATTAATCTTTTCGGAACAGTTTGCTTGTCCTCACTGTGAATTTTCTCTACCTGAATTAGAACCAAGAATGTTTAGTTTTAATGCTCCATACGGAGCTTGTCCAGATTGTAAAGGACTAGGAATGAACTTACAAATAGATGAAGAATTATTAATTCCTGATGATACAAAATCTATTGCAGAAGGATGTATTAAAACATTAACTGACGATCCTGAAGGACTAGATTATTTAAAACTAGAATGTGTATGCAAGCACTATAAAATAAAAATGACCACTCCATGGAAAAAATTAAAGAGAAAAGAACAAGAAATAATCCTTTATGGATCAGATGAAATTATTCATTTCTCCTATAAATCAAAAGGTGGAAATAAATATGATAAAAGAGAATTCTATGAAGGAATAATCAATAATTTAGAAAGAAGACATTTAGAAACAAATTCTACATGGGTAAGAGAATGGCTTGATAATTATATGATAGAACATACTTGTGATACTTGCCATGGAGCAAGACTTTCAGATGATGTTCTTCAAGTAAAACTAGGAAAGAAGAATATCTATCAAGTAACACAAATGTCCATTAAGGACTTAATTCCTTTCTTTGAAAACTTAAAATTATCAAAAGAAAAACAAGAAATTGCTAGATTAGTAATCAAAGAGATATTAGATAGATTACATTTCTTATCAAATGTAGGATTAGAGTACTTAACCTTAAGTCGAAGTGCAGGAACATTATCAGGAGGAGAAGCTCAACGTATTAGACTAGCAACTCAGATTGGATCTCATTTAACAGGAGTTTTATATGTTCTAGATGAACCTAGTATTGGACTTCATCAAAGAGATAATGAAAGACTTATTAATTCTATGTTAGAAATGAGAGACTTAGGAAATACTTTAATTGTTGTAGAACATGACACCGATACCATGTTAGCTTGTGACTATTTAGTAGATATCGGTCCAGGAGCAGGAGATGCTGGAGGAAATATAGTAGCACAAGGTACTCCAGAAGAAGTAATGAAAAATGAAAAAAGTATTACTGGACAATATTTAAGTGGTAAAAAAAGGATTGAAGTACCTAAAAAAAGAAGGAAAGGTATTAAAAAATCTTTAAAAATAAAAGGAGCAAAAGAAAATAATTTAAAAAATATTGATGTAGATATCCCACTTGGTACCTTTACTTGTATTACGGGAGTATCTGGATCAGGTAAGTCTTCTTTGATTAATGAAATACTAGTAAAAGCAGTATCTCAGAAATTATATAAGAGTAAAGAAAAGCCAGGTAAGTATGACAAAATATTAGGAATAGAAAACCTAGATAAAATAGTTGCAATCTCACAAAATCCAATTGGAAGAACACCTCGTTCAAATCCAGCAACTTACACGGGTGTATTTGATGATATTAGAACACTTTTCACAACAACAAAGGAAGCAAAAATGTATGGTTTTGAAAAGAATCGTTTCTCATTCAATGTTAAAGGAGGAAGATGCGAAGCATGTCGTGGAGATGGTGTTAAAAAAATAGAAATGCATTTCCTACCAGATGTTTATGTGCCTTGTGAAGTTTGTCATGGAACACGTTATAATGGAGAAACCCTTAACATAAAATATAAAGGAAAGAATATTGCTGAAGTACTAGATATGCGAGTAACAGAAGCACTAGAGTTTTTTGAAAATGTCCCAAAAATTAAAAGAAAATTACAAGTATTAGAGGATGTAGGACTAGGCTATATCCAATTAGGACAAAGTGCTCCAACACTATCAGGAGGAGAAGCAGAAAGAGTTAAACTAGCAAAAGAATTACAAAAAAAAGCGACAGGTAAAACTTTATTTGTCTTAGATGAACCAACAACAGGACTTCATACACATGACATCAAAAGGTTGCTTGCAATTTTACAAAAAATAGTAGATAATAAAGACACAGTTGTAGTTATTGAACACAATCTTGATGTTATTAAAGTTGCAGACCATATCATTGATTTAGGACCAGAAGGTGGAGATGGTGGAGGAACAGTTGTCGCATCAGGAACACCAGAAGAAGTCTCTAAAGTCAAAGAATCTTATACAGGACAGTTCCTACAAAAGATACTTTAGGAGGTACCATGGAAGAATCGAATAATAATTTAAATATTAGTTCAAAAAAAGATAAAATAATTGGAAAAATATTTCTAATATGGTTTATTCTTTCTGTATTATCTTTTATAATTACTGGTAAATTAGAAATGAACCATTTGTGTGTGTTTATATTTGGACAATATTTTTTAGTTTTTTCATGTATAGCATTATTTCATTCTAAAGAAATGCCACTAATAGAAAAAATAATAATTTTTATTTCTTATATAGCAGGATTAGGGTGTATTATTGGATCTATTATATCTAAAAATTATGAAAGATTAAAAATTATTACATCTGACTTTTCGTATAAATATCACATCTATTTTATTATAACAATAATTGTATTGATATTAAGCTTTATATTTTTATTACTACATTGTATTACGAAGAAGAAAAATAATAAGTATTATTATCTATTTTTAACGCTTCTTATAATCTTTATATTATTAGCATTATACCTATGTATTTAAAAACTATAATTCATAAAAAGGTGGTTATATGAAAAAAACAAAGGCAAAAGAAAGAGGAATTTTTTTATTTCAAGGTTTTATAGATTGGCTATTATATATGGTGGGATATACACTGGTATTTATCTTAGTAACTAGTTTATTTAAATCCATTCGTATTGATAGTAATCATTTAATACTATGGTCATTCATCATTGTTTTAATCATCTACTTTTTGAATAAAACAGTGAAACCAATTTTAGTAACATTGACGATTCCAATTACTGGTATAACATTAGGCCTATTTTATCCGTGCATTAATGTCTTTATTCTTAAACTGACAGACTGGTTATTACAAAGTCATTTTGATATAGAAAATCTATATATTGCTTTATTTGCAGCCATTCTCTTATCTATTACCAATTTCATCATGGAAGAGATTATTAAAGCAATTATCAGCAAGGTAAAAAGACATGAATAAATCGTTGATTGATTTAGGTTTTATTCAAATAAGGTGGTATTCATTTTTTATTCTGTTAGCAATACTATCTGCTTATTGGTTGATTCAAAGAGAAGCAAAGAAAAAAGAAATATCAGAAGAATGGATATCAAATCTATTCTTCTATGGAGTAATCATTGGAATCTTAGGAGCTAGACTATACTATGTAATTTTTAATCTATCTTACTATAGTAAAAATCCATTAGAAATATTCATGATATGGAATGGTGGACTAGCAATACACGGAGGCATACTAGCAACTTTAATCTTTGTAATATACTATTGTAGGAAGAGTCACATTTCTATATTACAAATAACAGATATCATTGTAGTTGGACTAGTACTAGCCCAAGCGATTGGTCGTTGGGGGAATTTCTTTAACGGAGAAGCCTATGGAAGAGTTGTAACAAAAAGCTTTTTACAAAAACTCCATCTTCCATCTTTTATCATTAAAGGAATGTATATTGACAATAATTACCGAGAACCTACATTCTTATATGAATCATTCTTTTCATTAATAGGTTTTCTTGTATTAGTTTTATTAAGACATTATAAAAAGAATAAAGAAGGGGAACTAACATCTCTGTATCTAATTTGGTATGGAATAGAAAGAGTTATTATTGAAACCTTTCGCAGTGACTCTTTAATGTTAGGAAATCTAAAAGTAGCACAATGTATTTCAATTATTGCTATTTTATCAGGAATATATTTATTGATAAAAGTAAATTTAAAGAATAAAAAAGAAAAAGTAGGAGGATAATATGTATAAAAAGGTAGTTGTATTAGGTGGAGGAACAGGTATTTCTTATTTATTAAGAGGATTAAAAGACTTTCCAGTAGACATTACTGCTGTCATAACGGTTTCAGATAATGGGAGATCAACAGGTAAATTAAGAGAAGAATTTCATATTCCAGCTATTGGAGATATTAGAAAGGTTATAACCAATCTTTCTCAAATAGATGATCCAATCAAAGAAATGATGTCATACCGTTTTAATACTTCCAGCGATTTGGACGGACATGCAGTAGGAAATTTAATTCTAACAGCAATGCTAGACATAACAGGCTCTCTAAAGGCATCCATAGCTTCATTAAGCAAACTATTAGATGTAAGACATACTGTTTTGCCAATTTCAGAAGATTCCAATTTAACTTTAATGGGATTAGATAAAGATGGTAATATTATTGAAGGAGAAGAACAAATTACACAAGCTCATCGTCAATTTGAAAGAATATTCTATAAGAATGAACCAGAAGTATTACCAGAAGTAATCAAAGCCATTAAAAAAGCAGATTTAATTATTTTTAGTATGGGAAGTTTATATACTAGTATCTTACCTAATATTATCTGTAAAGAAGTTAAAGAAGCATTTAATAATTCAAAAGCCCCTATTATGTATTTATCAAATATAGTAACACAACCAGGAGAAACAGATGGTTTCACAGTAGGAGATCATGTAAAACTATTAAATAAATATTTAGATAAAAAGAAAGTAAAAGTAGTAATTGCGAATAATAAAAAGATTAGTGAAGAAATGGCTAAAAAATATGAGTCTGAAGAACAAAAAGATCCAGTATTAATTGACTATGAAGAATTAAAAAATATTGGAGTAGAACTAATAGAAGACGATTTAATGATAATTGATAAAGACAATACATTGAAACATGATAGTCTAAAATTAAGTTCTCTAATATTTGCTTATTTAATGAGGAAATAATGTCATATACAGTTAAAATTAAAGAAGAAATATCAACTCATGATTGCACTAAGTCGGAGCTAATTGCAGAATTATCTGGATATATTCGTAATAATGGAACAGTTCAAAAAGAAAAAGTAATCATGACAACAGAGAATAAGATGGTAGTAAATCGAATAAAAGAATCCATCCATAGTATATATAATAGAGAAATACAAGTAGATAGTATTTCTAATGTTAATTTTAGTAAAAGAGAGCTATTTCAAATAACAATAGAAAATGAACCTCACCATATACTACAAGATTTAGGCTTATTAGATAAAGAAAATCATTATTTAAAAACTGTTCCAAATTATATTGTAGGTGCTAACGAAGAAATTAGATCTTATTTAAGAGGTGCTTTTCTTGCAACTGGAAGTATTAATGATCCAAAAACATCTAGCTATCATATGGAATTATTAGTTTTACATCCAAAAGAAGCCGTGTTTATTCAGAAATTACTAAATATATTTGAATTAAATGCTAAAATATTAAATCGAGAAAAAGGTTATATGATTTATATGAAAGAAGCAGAAAAAATCAGTGATTTTTTAAAGATTATAGGAGCAACAAAAGCAGTTTTATATTTTGAAGATGTAAGAATCTATAGAGATCAAAAGAATAAAACAAATCGTCTTAATAATATGGAACAAGCAAATATGGATAAAGTAATTCAAACAGCAACTTATCAATTGGAAGATATTCAGGTCATAGAAGAAAATGATGGTGTAATGCTATTAGATGAAAAAGTAAAAGAAGTCTTAGAATATCGAAAAAAATATCCAGAAGCTTCTTTAAAAGAGCTTGCAGAAATTATCTCATTAGAAACAGGAAAGTCTATTACAAAATCAGGATTAAATCATAGATTAAGAAAAATAAAAGATTTAGCTGAGAGTTTTAAGAAAATGAAAAAACAAAATCAATAAATTACAATAAAGAAAAAATAGACAATTGTCTATTTTTTAATTTCTATTATTTTATCAACTAATCCATAAGAAACTGCATCTTTAGAAGAAAGATAATTATCACGATCTGTATCTTTCGTAATTGTTTTAATAGATTTACCAGTATTTTTAGAGAGGATCTTATTTAATCGTTCTTTTAATATCAATATTTGTTTAGTAGATATTTCGATATCACTAGCCTGTCCTTCACTTCTTCCCAATATTTGATGAATCATTACATCAGCATTTGGAAGAATGTATCGTTTCCCTTTAGTACCACTAGATAAGATAACAGCAGCCATACTAGCAGCCATACCAAAACAAATCGTACAAACATTACTTTTAACATAATTCATAGTATCATAAATTGCTAACCCACTAGTAACACTACCTCCTGGAGAATTAATATACAAATAAATATCATCATGACTAATAGAGTCTAAGTATAATAGTTCAGCAACAACACAGTTACTTAAATGATCATCAATCTCTCCTGATAAGAAAACAATCCTACTTTTTAATAACTTAGAGTAAATGTCATAACTTCTTTCTCCATAGCTTTCTTGATCAACAACAATAGGAACAAAGTTCATAAAAATCACCCATTAATAGTATAATGTCAAGGGGGTAAATTATTCATACCTTATTTTGACAAAATATGGTATACTAATAATACAAATAATAAAGGAGTGATTATATGATTCAAAATGTTAACATCACAATTAATGGTGAAACATATAGGTATAGTGAAAATACAACACTTCAAGAAATTTACATGGATCATCAAGAAGAACATCGTTATCCAATTATTTTAGCAAGAGTAAATAATCGATTAAAAGAACTATCATATAGTATTAAAGAAGACTCTACTGTAGAATTTTTAGACTTAACATCTCCGGAAGGTAATAGAGCACATATTAATGGATTAACGTTTATTTTACTATATGCAATCAGAAAACTCTATGGAAAAAAAGCAAGTGCAATTGTTCAACATTCACTAGATAAAGGAATATACTTTCATACAACATTTAAGTTAACGGAAGAAAAGTTAGAAGAAATAAAAAATACAATGAAAGATATTGTTAAAAAAGATATGCCAATTACCAAATTAACAATAGATCGACTAGAAGCAATCAATTACTTTAATACAATTGGAGATACCGTAAAAGCAGGTACCATGAGATACAACACAGACAATTATATTCACTTATACAGAATTGGAAATATGTATAACTATTTCTATAACATGATGCCACCTTCAACAGGAAAATTAAAAGATTTTGATTTAACTTATATCAAAGGAAACGGGTTTTGCCTAAGATTTCCAACAGTTTATATAGCAAATAAAATAAAAAAATATGAACATCATCCTCACTTATTTGAAGTCTTTAGTGAATTCAAAGAATGGGCAAGATTAATACATGTAGAAAATGCAGTAGACCTAAATCGAGTAGTATCAACAGGAAAAATAAGTGATTTAATCAAAATAGATGAAACATTACAAAGTGCAAGGTTATTAAAAATAGCCAGAGATATCAATAGTAGAAAAGATAAAGTAAAAATTGTCTTATTAGCAGGACCATCTTCATCAGGAAAAACAACAACTTCTAGAAAACTATGTATGTATCTTCAAAGCTTTGGTCTACATCCAAAAACACTTGGAATGGATGATTATTTTGTAGAAAGAGAAGATACTCCTTTGGATGAAAATGGCAATCCAGACTATGAATGCTTAGAAGCAATTGATTTAAAACTATTTGATAAGCAAGTAGGAGCATTATTAAAAGGAGAACAAGTAGTAACGCCAACTTTTAACTTCTCATTAGGAGAAAAAGATTATCAAACAGAAATGCAGTTAGAAGAAAACGATATCCTAATTATCGAAGGAATTCATGCTTTAGACGATAGAATTCTAACCAATATTAATAGAGAAAGAAAATTTAAGATTTATATTTGTCCATTAACAGAATTGAACTTAGATAATCATAATCGTATTCCTACAACAGATAATCGTTTATTAAGAAGAATTGTAAGAGATAATAGAACCAGAGATTATTCTGTAGAACAAACTCTAAAACAGTGGCCAAGTGTTAGAAAAGGAGAAGAAGCTTATATTTTCCCTTATCAGGATGAAAGTGATGCGACAATCAATTCAGCTGCTATTTATGAAAT
>CAMOGG010000015.1 GCA_946614095.1 uncultured Caryophanales bacterium
GGAACCATTCTCTTAGCAGTACATTCAGCAGCTAATTTAGTTAAATAATAATATTTACCCTTAGGATTCATATTATCTTCTTCTAGTACATAAAGAAGTTTTGGAAATGCTGGTGTAATATATACTCCCTTTTCATTTTTCATACCTTGAATTCTTTGCTTCAAAACTTCTTCTATAATCATAGCAAGTTCTTCCTTATATTCTTCTGTCTCACCCAAATACATTGCAACACTTAAGAAAGGTGCCTGTCCATTTGTAGTAGTCATAGAATTAATTTGATATTGGAACGTTTGAACTCCATCTGTAATTTCTTTCTTTAAGTCTTCTGCTACAAATTTTTCAACTTGAGCTTTCGTAAGTTTACGTCCTTTATATCTCTTTTCATAAAACTCACGACTACTACGTACAAATGGAGCCAAATGAGTAAGAGTAACAGTTGCTCCTCCATATTGAGAAGAAGAAACAGCTGTAATTAATTGAGTAGCAATTGTCATTGCAGTTAAGAATCTATGTGGTTTTTCAATCATTACTCCATTGATATTTGTTCCATTTTGTAACATATCATCTAGGTTAATTAAATCACAATTATGTAATGCATTTTGAGCAAAATAATCAGCATCATGGAAATGAATAATACCATCGTCATGTGCCTGAACAATATCTTCTGGTAATAAGAAACGTCTTGTAATATCTGTACTAGTAATTCCTGCTAAATAATCTCTTTGAGTAGTAACTACTTTAGCATTCTTATTCGAATTTTCAGTATTCCAATATTCATTTTCTCCATCAATTAACTCTTTAATAGATTGATCAGTTGTATTACTTCTTCTAACTAATTCTCTTGTATAGCGATAAGTAATATATCTTTTCGCAAGCTCATACTTACCAATACTCATAAGTTTCATTTCAATAATATCTTGAATATCTTCAACAAGAATTCTCTTCTTTCCAAGACGCTCAATATATCTTATAATATTCTTAATCTGTATAGAGGAAGCTTTATCTTCTTCTTCTACTTCTAAATTAGCCTTTTCAATAGCTTCTTCTACTTTTGCTGGACACCAATCAACCATATGTCCATCTCTTTTTATTACTTTCATAATTCATTTTCTCCCTAACTACTTTTTTCTAAATCACAAGATAATTATATACATATTTTAAAAAAAATATTTGTTGCATTTGCAACATTTTACACTTTTTGTTAAAATATTTTTAGGAGGCAAAAAAATGACTAATCTTTTTCAAAATATCAATGATAAAAATATCGAGAAATTAAAACGAATTTTAAAGGCAGATACTGTTCGCTATCAAAAAAATGTCAATATCTTGTCAAATGTCAACCCAGAAGATTTTATTGCGATAATTGACAGTGGAAGTGTCCAATTAATTAGCACTGATTATGATGGAAACGAAAGAATTATTGAAGACATCGGAGAAGGTGAAATATTTGGATCAATCTCTTATTCTCTTAATAACGAAGATGTATCATGCATCACCAAAGAAAAAACACAAATAACTTATATCCAATATAAACAAATAACAAATGATGAAATCATTAAAACAGACTCTTATATTATCTTTATAAAAAACTTAATAAAACTACTAGGAGAACATGTAAGCAGTAAAAATACAAGAATAGAATTATTAACAAAAAAAACAACTAGAGATAAATTACTAGAATACTTTAGATTACAAACACAAACAACAACAAATAAGTCTTTCACAATTCCTATGTCTTATACAGAACTAGCAAACTATCTAGCAGTAGATAGAAGTGCTATGACTAGAGAAATTAGTTATTTAAAAGAAGAAGGATTTATCAGAACCAATGGTAGAAAAATTACTCTTTTATACTAAAAAAGATATATAAATGAAATTCACTTTATTGCAATGAATCAAATAAACAATAAAACGAAATTCTTATATATCTTAAAAAATAGAATTAGCCTGAAACTTCAAAATCAAAAAGATTTTGATTCATAAAAGTAATTCTTAAAAAGTATCTGTAATACTAACTATGTATTCCTATATTCCTGAAACTTTTACAATCGTATTGTATCTTGTTTTTTTAGTACACTTAATCTCATTATGTTTAACACATGGAAATGTTACAATAGCAGCATATAATTGTCCTTTATTAAAGGATAACCCTTCAGGCTCCATAGCAATATATCCATTATTTTTTAGATACTCAGTAAAATCAATATGAGCTTGTGCTACTAAGTTTTCTCCTGATTTCTTTGTTATATCATATTTTTTTATTACTGCATTTGAAGAACCAGAAACAGTATAAAAATAGTTTCCATATAACTCATTACCTTGATCTCCAGTATCTTCGACTTGGAATTTATAAAGTGGCGTTCCTTTACCATTTCTAAACTGAGTCTCATCATAAATCATTACTATTTTTCCAGTTTTAACCGCAACTCTCTTATGAACTTCATCTACTGATGCTTGTGGATTTTTTATATAATCCGCTTTGTTAGAAGTACTTTTTAAATAATCATAATAAGCAGACTCATTTAGAACACCTTTTGTCTGAAATTGACTAGTAGTTTTACTAACAATTGTATTATCTTTGTTAGCTAATATAGAAATTACTATTCCTGGATGTCTTAACACGGATGTTTTTACTCCTCCATCAAATGTAGTTACTCCTATTCCTCTATAATGAGTCCCTCTTACGGTATCCCATGACGCTTCTTGAGTATAATTATTCAAAGTAGATGCTAGATTTACATACAATATTTCATTACCTTCTTGGTTAAGACCAGCTGTATCCAATCCCTGACCATGTCCAGCATATTCAATCCTCATATACTCCATAGTATTTTTACCAGTTCTTGGAACTCTCATAATAAAAATAGTTGTAATTTTTTTAGTAGTAGCATCATCTGTATTATACAAATTACCTTTTTTTAATTCTAACCATCCTCCATTCAATGGCGATGAATAATATATATATTTATCACTTACTGAAATAGATTGCATTTGATTTTCTACTCCATCAGTGCCTGGTTTTATAAATTGTACATCTGAAATACATTCTTCTAACTTAATATTTTTTAATTCATGAGCACTAGAATCTGTAACAGGTTTATCAGTTACTTTTACATTCATTTTACTACATTTTTTCATACTATAATCTTTATCGTTAGTACGATTACGAACATTGATTTTTATTTTTGCTATATTAGACCCCATTTTAGCAACTATATTGGTTGCTCCAGTAGTAATACCCTTTATAACTCCTTTTTTTGTTACTGTTACTATTTTAGTATTTTCACTAGACCATTCGACTGATGCTTTTTGGTCAGTTACAAGTTTATTTAAGTTATAATAGCTGTCTTTATAAAGATTCATACTTGTTTGAGCGATAATCTTCTGCCAATTAACATAAAGATGAACACTACAATTTCCTTTAGATGCATCGCAAAAGTCACTTGCTTTATATACCTTGCTTTGACTATAACTCTTTCCACTTCCATCTGGTTTTGTATTCCATTCTTTTCCTGATTCTACTATATAACCACTTTTTGTAACATATAAATAGTTTTTATTATTATAATTAATTAATCCATCAGCATTTAATTTAGAACCATAATCAATTTTAATCGGTTGAACTTCAGTATCAAAATAAATAGTTCCATCATTTCCAACCTGAATATCAGAATGCTTCTTTACCGTTCCTCCATTCGCATGAAAAACAATTCCTACTATATTCTTCTTTCTTTTAACTACTGTTACTTTAACAGTCGCCTTTTTTCCACTCGCAGTCTTTGCAGTAATAATTGCTTCTCCAGGATTAATTCCAATTATTCTACCTTTTGGAGTAGCTCTAGCAACAGAATTTTTAGATGAAAGATAAGTAATTTCTTCACTAACTTCTTTTCCAGAAGAAGTTGTAACTTCTAATTGAACTTTATCATATACTTCCAACTTAGATAATTTAGAGTTTTTCTTAATCTTAATGGCTTCCACTTTAGAAACAACAGAACTAGTTAAGTCAGTACCACTAATTTTACTGCCACTCCAGTTAGCATATAAATCGATAGAATAAAATGTATCATCATTAGCTAACACCTTCAAAATATCAGATGCTTTATAAGACTTTGATTCATTTATAAAGTAAATCTTTCCATCATAATAGTTTTTAAAATACCATTCTCTTCCCTTTACCAAAGAAGAGCCATTTTTTGTTAAAGAAAACTTAACTCCAGAAATACTATTGATATTTTTTATAGTATCTTTATCTGTATATTTTGCATAATAATGATCCCCATAATATAAGTATCCATATTCAGTAAGCTCAAATCCACTTGTAGAAACACTTCCCCCTTTTGGATAGAAATAAATATTAATTTCTTTAGCTGATACGGATACCATTCCCGTCAAGAAACAAACTATTAAAAATAATAATTTCTTCATATAATCACCTCTATAATAAAATTTTAACATAGCAAAAATAAACTATCAATTAAAAAAGTGATTTATCAAATAAACCACTTCACACAATTTTTTTAATTTTTTTCAAAACTTTATTTTCTTCAACACTCTTTAATTGAAATTCTCCATCTTCATAAAGAATATAACTCCTACTACCGCCTCTTGGATTACTAATTGATCCAGGATTTAAAAATAACTGTTCTCCTACCTTCTTCATAGAAGAAACATGAGAATGACCTGATAAGAATACATCAAAATCAACATCAGGTGGACTAGATGGATAATACATATGACCATGTGTCATTAAGACTTTCATTCCATCCATGGGAATTAATAAATATGTTTTATCAACAGGAAATTCTAAAGAGGAAACATTGTAATCACAATTACCTCTCACAGCAATAATCTTATCTTTATAAAGATTTAAAAACAAAGCTAATTGTTCAGGGTTGTATCCTCGATTATTAGGTCCAGATAAAACATCCCCTAATAATAAGATTCTATCAAAAGAAGAATCATTCTGTATAACTTTCTTCATACATTCAAAATTACCATGTATATCTGATATAATAAGTACTCTCATATACTACCTCTCAATTAAACTTAAACTTACTTTATTTTTTTCTAAAGAAATATCATCTACCCAACAATCTACAATATCTCCAACACTGAATAAGTCACTAGGATGTTTCACATAACTTGTGGATAATTTTGATATATGAGCAAGCCCATCTTCATGTAATCCTATATCTATAAATAAACCAAAATCTACAACATTACGAACAGTTCCTTGTAATTTCATTCCTACACTTAAATCTTTAATATCCAATACATCACTTTTCAACAATGGTTGTGGAAATTCATCTCTAGGATCTAAATTAGGTTTTTTTAAACTTGCAATAACATCTTCTAATGTATAAATATCCGTTCCTAATTTTTCAGTATACTCTTCTATCTCTAATTGATTTAATTTTTCAATTAATCCTTCTGTACCAACATCATGAATACTCATTCCTAATTCTTCTAATAACTTCATAGCAATTTCATAGCTCTCTGGATGAATTGCAGTAGAATCTAAAATATTATCTCCTTCTGTAATACGAAGAAAACCGATTGCCTGTTCATATGCTTTATCAGATAATAATTTTTTCTTTTTGACTTCTTCTCGAGATAAAATCTTTCCTACTTTCTCACGATAATCAATAATTTTCTTAATTGCTGCTTTTGTAATTCCCGAAACATAAGAAAGTAGTGCAGAAGATGCTGTATTAATATTAACTCCAACACTATTAACACACTTTTCAACAACAAAATCTAAAGAGTTGGATAGTTTCTTCTGTGCAACATCATGTTGATAAAGACCAACTCCTATTCCTTCTGGTGGAATCTTAACTAATTCTGCCAAAGGATCTTGTAATCTTCTTCCAATACTAACAGCACTTCTTTTTTCAACTGCTAAATCTGGGAATTCATCAATAGCTTGCTGTGACGCAGAATAAATAGATGCTCCAGCTTCACTCACTATGACATATTGACAATCAAGCTTATATTCTTTAATCATTTCACTACATAACTTTTCACTCTCACGAGAAGCAGTACCATTTCCTATCGCAATAATATCAACATGATATTTTTTTATCAAACTAGAAACAACTTCTTTTGTCATTTTAATATTCTTTTCTTCTTGACCTTTTAAAAATGGTTTAACAACCAAACTATCTAAATATTTTCCATTTTTATCCACAACCGCTAATTTGCATCCATTTACATATCCTGGGTCAAAAGCTAATACTACTTTTTCTTTCATAGGAGGGGTTAATAATAGGGCTTCTAAATTCTTACCAAAATTCTCAATCGCAGCTTCTTCTCCTTTTTCTGTTAATTCACTACGAACTTCTCTAGTAACAGAAGGAGCAATCAATCTCTTATAAGAATCCTCTATGGCTTCTCTTACATAAGAACAAACAAAACTCTTAGGATTCTTAATTAATTTATGCTCTAAATAAGAAAGAATTTCATCTTTATTAACATCTATCCCTACTGTTAAAACCTTTTCATTCTCTCCTCGATTAAGAGCTAAAACACGATGAGGTTTAATATATTTTACAGCCTCTTGATAATCATAGTACATTTCATATATTTTTTTCTCATCCTCTGCATTCTTCTTTATATTTGAAGTAATGATTCCATTTTTAAAATAATAACTACGAATCCATTTACGATAAGACGCATTATCACTAATCCATTCAGCAATAATATATTTAGCACCAGTAATCGCATCATCAATTGTTTTAACAGTTTCATTTAAAAATTTATTACACATAGAAGCAATATCTCCATTCGTTGGAAAACTCATTATCATCTTAGCTAACGGCTCAAGACCTGCTTTAATAGCTTCTGTTGCCTTTGTCTTTTTCTTTTCTTTATAAGGTCGATATAAGTCTTCTACTTCTACTAGCTTACTACAATTCATAATGGATTGCTTTAATTCATCAGTAAGTAATCCCTTTTCATCAATCAAACGAATAACGTCCTCTTTACGTTTTAATAAGTTTTCTTGATATAAATAAACATCTCCTATTTTTTTTATTGCTTCTTCATCTAATGCTCCTGTTGCTTCTTTTCGATATCTAGCAATAAAAGGAATGGTATTACCATCATTTAGCAAATTAAGAACAACACCTACTTGCTTTTCAGTAATATTCAAATCTTTAGCTATTTCTTTTATAATCATTTCATTCATTCTGTATAACCTCCTTCATTTACAAAAATTATTATAACATGATTTTTTCATTATAATAAAAAAAGCCAACACCAAACATGTTGACTATAAGAGTTTTTATTCGGTTGTTCCTTCTCTAACAACTTGCGTTCCAGGCACATAATTATACTCATTATTATGAATTGGCTGTGGAGAAGGATGAGAGAATAACATAGAATCAGTACCAGTTGGACCTGGACTATAATGATATCCACCCATGCCTTCGTCAGCAACCGGTAATCCAGGATTATATGGGGCAGATATTGCTCCACCACTATCACTATAAGGTCCGTGGAAAGGTCCTTCATATGGTGTATCTGGAACTATAGGTGTTTCAATAGGGTGATAATCCCCTGGAAGACGACCAATAGAATCCACTCCTTCAGTATGACCATAACCACCATGATCATCAAATAAATCAACTAAGCCACTTATATGTTCATTAATAGTACCGATTTCCTCATCAATACTTCCTAAATCAACTGCAGAATCTTCCTCATTCGCAATTGTATTTTCGGCATAACTAGTCATCATAGAATCAATTGCAGAATTTGTATTATTCGTACTAGATACTACATTATCAATAGAACCTGCAATATTCTCCCATCTAGATGCTAATCCACTATCACCTGAAACTACAACATTACTCATATTTCTACATAAATCACTAATATTTTTTAAACTTGTTATTAGTTCTTCAAAAGCAGCTTTTGATCTTGCTTGTAAAACACTAAACTCTGACGCCGTAAAATTCTGATTCATATTATCACCTCCTACCTATTTAATTCTTCCTGTGTCGATACAAATGTACTCGTCTTTGAACTCATATTAGATAATACTGAACATATTTCTGAAATACTACTCGATAACGCATTTAATTGTTGATTGATTAATGTACCCTTATTGGTAGTTGCTACAAACTTTTGAAAATTTTCTTCTTGATACATTCCTTTAAAGCTCTCATTGCTAGATGATACTTGAGAGATTTGTGATGATATTTGCGATAAACATTCATTTGCTTCTGCTATCGCAGGACTTCCCATTGCCATAAATATAACCTCCTTATTATTAAACAATGTTACAATTCTATATTACACGAAAAAGCATATTAATTCAAGGAAAAAAGTGGGCTAATACCCACTTCTTAATAAATCAAATGTTACATTATAGCTTGTTCCAAACTGACTAGCTTCTGCTTCACTAGAGAACAATAAGTCAAATAAGAATCGCTTACCAAAACCAATTCCACCACCACGATCTAATACAATCGCATTAAAGTCTCCTAAAGAACTTCCAGAAACTTTCACAATACTACCAATTGGATATTGCTTATCTCCAGCTACAATACGAACAGTTCCATAAGTTGGATCTTCATAGTAAATATTTCCATCTCCAACATAACGACCACTAGAAAGATTACCACTACACCCAGAACAATCTGGCCCATAAGCAGACATAACACCAACTTGTGTATCAAGCGTAGGTGTCTCTACCACATCTAATTGTGGAGCTTCTACCGCAGCAACTTCAACAACAGGTTCAGGTGCAGGCTCTTCTTTTACTTCTTCTACTACAGGAACTGCCTCAACTGGTTTAGTAAAACTTGTAGTCTTTAAACTTTTTGTTTTTAAATCAACTTTGAATTTTTTATGTCCCGGTTGTAGAAATAAACAACATGCAATCATCACAATAAAGAATACCGGAACTCCAATTGAAAAATATTTCAGAAAATCTTTCATATAAAATCTCCTCATATAAATATTTTAGCATTTATTCAAACAGTTTACAATCATCAATTTTATTTTATCTAGTTCGAGTACATTCATAATTAGAAATTTTCATATTCTTCTCAATAGAATCCATATCCTGCCCATAAGTATAATTTGGTTGATTTCCTCCTGCCTCAGTAAATGCAGAATCTAATTGCTCTGCATTTATATTTGCAAGATCAAAGTTTTGATACTCTGTTACTTTTCCTTCAATATAATCACAAGAAACACTTACTCCATTTATGTTTTTAACATTCTTAGATAATTGTTCACAAGTATTATTAATCTCATCTAATATTTCTTCATCTAATGTCACATCACCTTTAGTAGTAACCGTAATTTGTGTTTTTTCTAATTTATTTCCTGCAAAAGAAAATACAACATTATAATCTTTATCCAAATTTGTAGTATGATTTTTTAAAGTACAAGTCATCTTTCCTGTAGTAATTTTTTCTTCTTCTTGATTTAATTTCCCTGATTGTATTAAATGTACATAAGAAGTAATTTCAGGTAAAAAGATAACAAACGCAATCAATAAGATAAAAAAGAATATCATCATAAATACTTTAAATTTACTAGGAGGAGTATAATTAATCTCCACTTTCTTTAAATCTTCATTCACAACTGCCCCAGGATCTGTATTAACCACACCAACACTATTTTCAACAACAGGTGTTGTTGGAGGTACTACATTCACAGGATTCGAAAGATTAGCTGGTAAAGGTTGTACACTAGGAATACTATTCTCCACAGGATTCACTGTAGAAGTGACATTTGCTTCTCCTCCTACATTAGGATTCCCAACATTTGTACCATTCTCATTCACACTATCAACTCCTATTCTATTATTTATTATATCATACATAGTTATCTTAAACTAGATATTTTTTCTTGAAAGTCTTCACTCCCAACAATATAACTTCCTGCCGTTAAAATATCGGCTCCTTGGCATAATTCTTTTGTATCTTGATTAACCCCACCATCCACGTTAATAACAATATTAAGATGGTATGATTCAATCAAAGATTTTACTTCTCTTATTTTTTGAGAAGTCTCAGGTATAAAAGATTGTCCACCACGTCCTGGAACAACACTCATCACCAAAATAGAATCAATGTATGGTAAAAAAGGAACCAATTCTTTTACTGGAGTATCAGGATTGATTGCTAATCCACACTTAATAGAGTAACTTTTAATTAATTCTAAATCCTTCACAATATCCTCTAACACTTCAACATGAATAGAAATATACTCTGTATTTAATTCAGCATATAAAGGAATATAAGCTGATGGATTTTCTACCATTAGATGAACATCTAACCGTTTAGAAGTATATTCATAAATATGTCTCATTTCTTTAAAAGGCATAGTTTTATTAGAAACAAACTTTCCATCCATAATATCTACATGAATATAATCTACATCTGTCTCATTTAATTTTTTTAAATCATTAGGAATATCCTTACTACTTAAAAAAGATGCACTAATTTTCATTTTCATCAACTCCTATAAAACTCAAATAATTTTGGTAACGACTTTCTAATATGTGATGATTGAATACCGCTCTCTTAACCTCACATTCCTTCTCTTTTGTATGACTACAGTCTCGAAATGGACAAGAATAATCATGAAATTCTATAAAAGCATCACAAATCTGTTCTTTTGTAAAAGAAAAATCTAAAGATGAAAAGCCTGGTGTATCCATTACTTTTCCTCCATACAATTCAAATAACTCTACTACTCTAGTAGTATGTCTTCCTCTACCTAAAGCCTTAGAAACTTCTCCTGTTTCTAAATTCCATTCTGGATTTAAACGATTTAAAAGAGTACTCTTCCCTGCACCAGTCTGTCCGGTAAAAACACTAGTTTTTCCTTTTAGCAACTGTTTAATTTTTTCTACTTGTTGATTAGAAACCACTTGATATCCTATTTTTTCATAATAAGATAATACTTTCCAAATCTCATCAAGTTCGTTTTTCTCCATCAAATCTTCTTTGGTAATACAAATAATAGGTTTTACATGATGAATCTCCATTAATACTAAGAATTTATCTAATAAATGTAGAGAAAAATCAGGAATCTTCAAACTAGTAATTAAAAAAGCCTGATCAATATTACTAACTTTTGGTCTTTGAAAAACATTCTTTCGAGTCATAATCTTTTCTATTAATAATTTATCCTTATGGAAAAGAACATAATCCCCTACTGTTGGAGTAATATGTTCTTTTCGAAATATACCACGAGATTTACAAGGATAAATTTTTCCTTCACAATTTACAAAACATAAATCACTACTAATCTTTACAATTTGTCCTTTCACCGAATCCTCCCTTAACTGTTTTCTTCACAAACTTCATCATCTTCATTCCAAGTATATTTAGCTGCTAAACAGCTTTCTTCATCTTTATAATCACTTGCTTTTTTTACTGGCTCTGTAGGAGTTACTGGTTTTGGTTTTGCTTTTGGTGTAATCGCAACAGTAACTTTCAAAGTAGTTCCTTTCACAATAGTAGTACCTGCAGTTCTAGATTGACTAATAATAGTTCCTTCACTGTAAGCACTAGTTTCTTGCTCTGTCTTTTCAAGAATTAAACCATATTTATTGCAGAATGTCTCTGCATCACTTAAACTCCATCCTTCTCCAGCCATATCTGGGAATGTATCCACAACATTTGGAGTATATAAAGTTAAAGTATCACCTTTCTTTACTTCACTACCAGCAGCTAGAGATTGTCCAATAATTTCATCATCATCATAATCCTTTTCACTATCAGCAGGTTCTTTCTTTTCAATCACAACCACTAATCCATATTTTTCTTCTAAACGAGTTTTGATTTCAATAGCATTCTTTCCTGTATAATCTTCTAATTGAATAGTTTCTTCTCCGCTAGACTTATAAATCGTTATTTTACTACCTTTTTTAATACTACGACCTTTCGCAGGATTTGTTTTTACAACTAAATTCTTCTTAATCTTACTAGAAGCAATACTCTTAATACTAGTATTAACTTCAAAACCAGCAGTTTGTAATTTTTTCTCACAAGTACTTACTTTTAAATTTTCACAATCAGGAACAGTAACTGCTTTCTTATTAGAAAATTTCGGTAAGATAAAGAACACTAGTAATAGAATTAATGCAATTGCACAAAATACAATCACTAAAATGATTATTAGTTTTTTACTCTTTTTTTCTTCTACATCTTCAATCTTAGTCGCAACTTCTTCTGTACTATCTCCTTCGGCATCTTCTCCTGTATCTTCTAATTTAGCTTCTTCATTTTCTATTTTTTTTGCTTTACGTCCCTCATTTTCATTTTCAGGATACTTATATTGATAAACTTCTTCATTCATCCGTTCATCATCTAATGCAGTTAGTAAATCCTCATGCATACTCCTTGCACTATCATATCGATTCTTAGGATTTTTAGCAGTAGCTTTACGAATAATATTTTCGATACTCTGAGGGATTGCATCATTTTCTTCCCGCAAACTAGGAAGAGGTTCTCTCATATGTTTCAAAGCAATCTCTACAGCATTATCTCCACGGAATGGTAAAGATCCAGATAACAACTCATAGAAAATAATTCCCATAGAATAGATATCACTCTTTATCGTACATCCTTTTCCACTAGCTTGTTCTGGCGGCAAATAATGTACACTTCCCATAACAGAATTAGTCTGTGTAAGCTGTGTAGAATTAAGAGCCATTGCAATACCAAAATCTGTAATTTTAATTTGCCCATCATCCTTAATCATAATATTCTGAGGCTTTAAGTCCCTATGAATAATATAAGAATCATGAGCATGCGCCATACCATCGGTTAATTGACTCATAATATCAATTGCTTCACTTAACGTCAAAGTTCCACGCTTCTTCAACAATTGCTTTAATGTTTTCCCATCCACATATTCCATAACAATATAATAAGTTCCATCATCTTCTCCAACATCATACATCTCTACAATGTTAGGATGAGCCAAACTAGACGCTGATAAAGCTTCTCTTTGAAATCTTCTAACAAATTTTTCGTCATTACTTAAATCACCACGAAGAACTTTAATCGCTACATTACGATCAAGAATCGTATCATATCCAAGATAAACGTTAGCCATTCCACCTTCGCCAATAGATCGGATAATCTCATAACGATCATTTATCTTTTGCCCCTTTGTTATCACTCATCTTCACCTTCTTCACCGCGAATTAAATAAGCAACCGAAATATTATCTGTTCCACCCCTATTATTAGCTTTCTGAATCAGTTTATGAACTTTATCTTCTACTGTTCCATCTCCTAGTAATACTTTTTCAATCTGTTCTCGATCAAGCATTCCAGTAAGTCCATCACTAGAAAGCAAAATCTCACTAATATCCATATCACAATCAAAAATATCGACATCTACATCAACTGCTGCCCCTAATGCCTTCATTAATACATTTTTTTTCGGATGAACACTAGCTTCTTCTTTTGTAAGTTCTCCCGCACTAACTAATAAATTAACTAAAGTATGATCATACGTAACTTTATGAAGATTTTCATCTTTCATCACAAATCCACTAGAATCTCCAACATTTCCAAATAATAAATAATCTTTTGTTAAAATTGCCATAACTAAAGTAGTACCCATTCCCTTACTCTCAGGATGCGCCTTTTCATGCTGAAAAATCAACGTATTAATCTCATCAACCGCATCTCGAATCCAATTAACAGCATCTACCTTACTCATATTATGAAATGTTTCTTTAAAATGTTTTCCTAAATAACCAATTGCGATAGAAGAAGCAACTTCTCCTGCAGAATGTCCCCCCATACCATCAGCAATTGCCATCAAATGATTATCTTCTTCATTTTTTACAATAATAACACTATCTTCATTATGATCTCTTACGATACCAGAATCCGTCAGATAAAATGATTTCATAAATCCTCCTTCTTACTTCTAAGTTGTCCACAAGCAGCACTTATCTTACTACCAAATTCTCTTCTGATTGTAACATTGATATTATTTTTCTTAAGTATATCATAAAAACGCATAATTTGAACAGTTTTTGTTCGTTTAAAATCAATATTATTCGTTTCATTATAAGGAATCAAATTAATATAACAATTAATTTCCTTTACTAACTCAGCTAATTCCAAAGCACACTCTTCACTATCATTAACATCTTTTAATAAAATATATTCAAAAGTAACTCTTCTATTAGTCTTTTTTAAATAAGTCTTAATCGCTGGTATCAATTCTTCTAAAGGATATACTTTATTAATTGGCATAATCTGATTTCTTAATTTATTATTTGGTGCATGTAAACTAATAGCTAAATTAATTTGTAATGGAAAATTACTAAATTCCAATATTTTAGGAACTAATCCACAAGTGGATACTGTGATATGTCTTGCTCCTATAGCAAGTCCCTTAGGATGATTAATAATCATAAAAAATTGAATTAAATTTTCATAATTATCAAATGGTTCTCCAATTCCCATTACAACAACATGACTAATTCGCTTCTTTAATAATTCTTCTATCATTAATAGTTGTAATACCATCTCATAAGTCTCCAAGTTTCGTACTTTTTTTCGTCTTCCTGACTCACAAAACTTACACCCCATATTGCAACCAACTTGAGAAGAAATACATACACTATTTCCGTAATCATGTCTCATCAAAACTGCTTCAATATGTTCTCCATCATTTAATTCAAATAAATACTTACAAACATCAACATCTTCCTGAACATCCACTATTTTTAGTGGTTGAATAGAATAATCATTTTCAATAGTAGAAAGAACGTCTTTTTTAATATTGGTAATCTCATCATAGGATTTAATTCTCTTTTCATATAACCAAGAGAATAATTGATCTGCATGAAATTTTTTCGAACCATGTTTTATAAAATAAGTTTCCATCTCTTCCAATGTTAAACTATATATACTTTTCATAAAATCACTCCAAGCTAAAACTATTATATCACAAAGAAAAAAGATAGGTTAAGAAATAGGACTCTCTATCTTTTCTATCTTACCATAATCTGAATAAGAAATCTTAATATCAAAAGATTTACTACATAATTGATGAAGCGTACAATAAGAGTTTAGGTAAAATGAAATCCCATCAACCTGTTTCTTCTCATTAACACTTACTACAATCTTATTAGGCTCTTCCATATAATCACTATTGATTCCATAAATAACTTGATTAATCGTATTACTAGATATTAAAAAATGATAAACTTCTCTTCCACTTTCATAATTTGTAACAGACTCATAAGTACTAGATTCTATTAAAGAAACAATTTTCTCTACATCAAATAAATCCGATAGTAGAAATGGATTTTCACTCTTTTTCCATTGTTCTTCTTTTATATAATAATCTTTCCCATCAAAATAATATCTACTATCTAATAATTGAAATAACTCTTCTTCGCCATTCTTTTTTCCATCATAAGTAAAAGTATTACCATCTAACACTTCAGAGTAAGAATAAGAATAGTTCTTATCTAATAGTTCTTGAAAAGAAATGGAATACTTCTTTCCTGTTTCATAGTTCTGATTATCCGTAGATTGATGATGTCCACCTCGAATCATCAGAATCAAAATAAAAAAGAAGAAAAAATAAAACCCAAAAAATAAGAAAGCTCTTCCTCTAGAATCATTCCATACTTCTTTTATAGTTTTTAAAAATTGTTTCATTATTCAAACACCTGACCTAACAATTGATCCTTACCAATTCCATTAATATAACTACTAGCATCCATTGTTTTCTTTCCAAATGGCTTGACTTTTGTTAATAGAATAGAACCATCTTTTGTTTTAACAACGATTCCCTTTTTTGTAATATCTACAATCGTTCCACAACAAACATTAGAATACTCTTGCTTTAATAAAATACTTTCATAAATTTTCATTTCTTTTCCAAAAAGAATAGCATTTGCTCCTGGAACAGGAGAAAGTCCACGTATTAAATTAAAAACATCGCGACTATTTTTATCAAATGAAATATGTTCTTCTTCGCGTTTAATATTATAAGCAAAAGTAACCTCTTTCATATTTTGTTTCGTTCTAGAATTAGTGCCATCTAAAATACTAGGCAAAGTTTCCAATAATAACTCTTTTCCTAAAATACTTAATTTATCATGTAACCTTTCTAAATTATCATCATCTTCAATAGAAATTTCTTTTTGCGAAATAATATCTCCATCATCCATTCCAACATCCATATACATAATAGTAATACCTGTCTTTTCATATCCATCAATAATGGCTTTATGAATAGGAGCTCCACCTCTCAATTTTGGAAGCAAAGAAGCATGCACATTGATGCAGCCATACTTAGGATAATCCAGAATTTCTTTTGGAATAATTTGTCCATAAGCACATGTAATAATCATATCAGGTTTTAAATCTAAAATTTCCTGATAATTATTTCTTATTTTTTCTGGTTGAAAAACAGGAATAGAATATTCTTCTGCTACTTTTTTAATAGGTGTAGAAACTAACTCCTGATGCCTCCCTACTCTTTTATCTGGCTGACTTACGACCCCAACAACATCATAATGTTCAATTAAACCCTGCAATATAGGGACAGAAAAATCAGGGGTTCCCATAAAAACTATTTTCATATTCACATTCCTTTCAAAATCATATATATTGTAATCAAAACTCCACAAGTAATCAATAGAGAACCTAACAATAGAAAAATAGAAGCATTCCCATATACATTAAAAAAATCTTGATTAACTTCTTTCTCCATTAGTTGATAAAAATCTTCTTCTGGAGTAATTTCTTCTTCTTTTTTTTCATAGTATGAGCAAAGATTAATAAGCTGAATATCATCAGTAGATATTTCTTCAGAAACAGGAATATGAAGAAATTTAGAATTAAGAATTCTATCAACCACCTCATAAAGATTTCCTTCATCCCTTAAATAATCATCTAATAAAAATCTATGATGAGATATTCTATCTCTTTTTACCATTAATAAACTAATCTCTTTATCCTTACGATGTAATAAATCCCATTGTCTCTTTACTAAATCAAGAATAAATCTTTGATCATCCATATCAAATAAATTTAAAGTCATAAACCTTTTCAAGCCATAAATCGATAGAGAATAATCATCTATTAAATAGCCATCTTTTCGATTCCTTTTTCCAAAATGTTCTTCATTTTCTAAGAAAGAAGAAAAATACATTGGTGCATAATTAGAAAAATAACATCCTAAAATGAAATCATCTGTAAAAGAAACATCCTTACGAAGAAAGTCTTTATCAATAATAGATGAAATATTATATTTTTCAAAAATAGTATTTATTTTTTGAAAATCTTCATAATAATTTTCATACTGTTCTGGAACAAATCCATTTTCTATTATTGTATCCCAATAACTAGTATTAAATCCATGAATAAAATATCCATTAGTAATAAAGTGTTTATATACATAAGTAATCACCTTTTTACGAGATTCATAACTTTCAATCTCTACAATATCGAGCTTTGTACAAACCATTTTACCAATTAATTGATGAATCCCCTCAATAATTTGATCAAAATTATTGAGCTTTCGATAAAGCTTTTCTAATTGCTCCATATATTCATCAAATAAAGAACTATCATCTAATATAATTTTATATAAATATAAAGCATCATAAAAAATATAAAGAGCCAATTCATTTGATACATAGAAAGGATATTTTTCAAAATGACCAATTTCTTTTTGAAAATAACGTTCACTATGTTTCAATTCATCAATAAAATCTAAAACATTTTTCCGTTCAAAGTATTCATCAAACATATTATCCCTCCTATTTTAAAAATTATCTTTTTTTCTTTTTATCCATATAATCCATTACTTTATAAACAGCAATAAAAGTAATAATTCCAAAAACTAAAATAATAAGAATAACAATCTCGGTAGAAGATAAGAAAGAACTATCTGCTTTTATTTTGAAATGAATTTCCTGATTAGGATTATCTTTTGTTAAAACCCAAGTATAAATAGAACCATTCACAGAATCTGCATTGTGTTCAATTATCTCATTAGAAACAATCTGAATGTTTACAGAATCAAGCATTTGATAAACATCTTGAGTAAAACATTTTTCACTATCTTTTAAATCAATAGTATAAAACCCCTTTTGATTTTCCACAGAAACAGTATCAAAACAATAATGAAGCAAAGAAGAATCTTGATAATCCTTTAAAGAATAAGTATAACTCAAACGCAATCCTTTTCTATCTTCATAAGAAATTTTTTCTTTTTTATAATATTGATTACTAGAAGAACGATTATAATAAGCCAAATAATCTTGATTATAATAATCTTCTACCAATTCATCTGCAGATTTACTAGGTCCATTTGGATTTTCAAAAAAATCAGCATTATTCTCCACAGAATCTAAATTACTAACATAAAAATTAGTAGATTCGTACACTTTCCCATTTTTGATTTCAGCATAATACGTAGCATCACACCCAGTAAGAAAAAGAATAATAATGAGTAATAATAATTTTTTTTTCATATTTCCTCCTAATTTGCTAAAACTTCTTCCACATTGATAAAAGGATAATGAAAATTCCCCTTACCAGTTGGTCTCCAAACATCAACGACACTTCCAGCCATATCATGATAAGAAATAGTAGGATACTGATTTGAATGATAAGATGCTTCAAACATATTTCCTCTAGAACTAGGAAACTTTTCCCGAACAGCTTCGTTTCCAACATACAGCATCACATGAGCATAAGCTGCAGAAGAGCCATGATGAACCATTAATAAGTCTCCTGGTTGGCAAAATTCATCATAACGCTGTCCTGCCTTCATACGCACAACCAAATTCCATTTTTCTGAATTTTGTTCCAAATACTCAGCCATGGTATCCGGACTTCCTGTTTCTAAATCAGGATCTGCTATTGCTCGAATCACCCCAGCAGCAGCTTGAGCACAAGAGGCATAAGCATTATTGTTGTTAATGCCACCCTTTCGACTTGGGTTACTATTATCATGATTCGGATACTTTCCAATAGTAGCATCCATAATCTTAAAAAAATTATTTAACCTAGAATCATCAATTTTACTCCATGCTCCTCCATTATCATAATTCTTAAGAGTATGTAAAGGTTTTTCAGGAGTAGCAGTAGGAGCCACTCTAACTGCTAAACT
Organism: uncultured Caryophanales bacterium; assembly: GCA_946614095.1. GTDB lineage: Bacteria > Bacillota_I > Bacilli_A > RF39 > UBA660 > UBA3789. The sequence continues at coordinate 19,137 of CAMOGG010000015.1, forward strand.
TGCAACTCCAGCAATATTACTACCGCCAACATCATAATGATTCGCATCCTGCAAAATACTCTTCTTTTCCTTATCATCAATCAATATATACTGAGTAGAAGAATCAATCTTATCATTCGCATCAAGCCAACAACTACTAAAATTGGTATTTTCCCCCAACATTCCCATCAAAGCATTAACAAATAGAGGAACAAAAAACACAATAGCGGCAGCTAAAAACTGATTCACAATTCGTTTCAGTCCATTCTTCTCTTCCGGATTTTTTGTTAATCGAATAAAAGAGATACTTGCCCAAATAATCAATAAAATCGGAACAATAATTTGTATCAATAATAAAATTCTCCGTACAATACTTAAAATACCACGCAATGAAGAATCCTGACACGTTACCATAATCTCTATAATCAAAAATTATCACCTCTTTTAAAAGCAATTAACATATTCCTTGATTATTATTCCAATTCACTTCCATCTTTAAAACACTTGAAATATCAATAAACGGATAAGTAAAAGTACCTTTTCCAGTTGGACGAAAAACATAAAAATCAGCATAAGCAGCATCCATATAATCAATAGCAGGATATCTCGCATGTCCTTCACTATATCCAGCTTGATAAACATTTCCAATAGATTCTGGAAACCTTTGCCGAACCATTTCATTTCCTACATAAATCATAGTATGAGTAAGGCCTCCTAAAGTAATCATCAAATCTCCCGGCTTACAAGTATCATCTAATCGTTCTCCTGCCTTAACAACTTGAACCATGGACCATTTTTCTGTATTTCTTTGCAAGTACTTTAACTGCATTTCAGGATATGCCGATTCAAAATCAGGATCCACAGTAGCCCGAATAACTGCTGCTGCAGCTTGAGCACAAGAAGCATAAGCAGGATTATTATAACTATAATTAGAGACCCCAGAACATAATAAATTATTTGGGTTAGGACAACTATTGGGATATTTAGTAATTACTTCATCCATAATTCTATACTCATTATATAAACGAGAATCTTGAACTTTGCACCAAGGATTTGCCGTCGGAGAATAAATATGAGCGTCTTCACCATGTAATGTTGCACTACCAGCCATTAATACTGCAAGTTGAGCAACTCCTTCCACATTATCAAAATAATCAGTGCGAGTAGAAGAACCTGGATTGTCAGTTTTTTCAACAGATGATTCTCCTTTTTCATAATTACTACTATCACTGATAATTTTTTGTTTTTCTTTAGAATTAAAATCATCATATGTTGTATGAGAAGACAATACATCATCAGCATTCATCCAACAACTACTAAAACCAGTATCTTCACCCACTATTCCCATCAATACATTAACAGATAAAGGAACAAAAAACACAACTGCAGCAGCCAAAAATTGATTTACAACCTTCTTTATTCCATTCTTCTCATCTGGATTATGAACCATTTTAACAAAAGATATCGTTCCCCAAATAATCAATAAAATCGGTACAATAATTTGTATAAAAAATAGAATTCTCTTTACAATACTCAAAATTCCCATAAGAGAAGAATCTTGACAAGCATAACCAATCATATTATCTAGATCCTAAATAAGCCATTACATAATAAGCTACTCCGGCAACAATAATAATTCCTAATACTCCTAATAATAATTTAACAAAAACATTATTTTTATCCCAATATCCATCTAATTGAGTAGAAGAATCTTTCATTAAATTTTCATAATTTTCACGATTTTTACGATTAATATCTAATTCAGTTGTAGGAGTAGATTTCTTATTTTCATCAAGACTACTCTCTAAATTATTTTCTATATTATCATCATGAGTAAAAAAGCTCATACAATCACCTCTATTCTAATTATAAGAATACCATAGATTACATAATTTGACTAGGATTAAAATCAATATCAATCTTTATTTTAGCATTTTTCTGATAATGATCAATAATCTTTAAAAAAATAGGATATATATTTTTAGAGTCTTTATATTTCAAAAGAATATGATAACGATATATATTATTCATTTTAAAAATAGTTGCAACACTAGGACCTAATATAATAACATTCTCTAAATAACGTTCCAAGCTCCTTTTGATTTTCAATGCTTCATCAAATAAATAAGTTGCATCCCTTCCACTAATTCGAATATTACATAAATAGTAATACGGTGGGTATTTTAATTGTCTACGTATTTTCATTTCCTCTTGATAAAAAGAAAAATAATCATGACCAGCTGCATAACGAATAGCATAATGTTCTGGATTAAAGGTTTGTATTACAACTTCTCCATCTCGTTCACTTCTACCACTTCTCCCAGCAACTTGGCTAAGTAAAGAAAACGTGTTTTCACCACTTCGAAAATCTGGAATATTCAAGGAGGTATCTGCATTAATCACTCCAACTAAAGTTACATTAGAAAAATCTAATCCTTTTGCAACCATTTGTGTTCCCAAAAGAATATCATATTCATGATTTTGAAAAGCAGTAATCATTTTCTCATGCATTCCTTTCCGAGAAGTAGTATCATAATCCATTCTAAGTATTCGACTACTAGGAAAAACTTTCATTAATTCCTCTTCTATTTTTTGAGTACCAACTCCTAAGTTATTTAATGAAGCCTCTCCACACTCCGGACACTTAGAAAAAACTTTTTCTCCATAACCACAATAATGACATCGTAATGTATTACTACTCTTATGATAAGTAAGAGTAATATCACAATTCGGGCACTTAAAAGTAAACCCACAATTCTTACAAGTAACAAAGGATGAGTATCCCCTTCTATTTAACAATAAAATAACTTGTTCGGATTTCTCTAATCGTTTTTCAATTCCAGATAACAATTCTTGAGAGAAATATCCTCTATTCTGCTTCATAACTTGATTCATATCAACAATTTTAACAGGAGGAAGCTTTTTTCCATTCACTCGATTTGGCAAAGAAAGGAAAGAATAAACTCCTTTTTGAGCACGAGCCATGGATTCCAAAGATGGTGTTGCACTTCCCAATACAACTGAACACTGATGATAATGACTTCTCCAAATAGCAATGTCTTTTGCTTGATATCTAGGACTTGGATCACTCTGCTTATAAGAATCGCTATGTTCCTCATCAACAATAATCACACCAATATTAGTAAGAGGAGCAAAAATAGCACTACGAGCACCAATCACAATAGATACCTCTCCTCGATAGATTCTTCTCCATTCATCATACTTTTCTCCATCACTTAGTCCAGAATGAAGTGCTGCTATCTTTTCCCCAAAACGGCTTTGAAAACGCATAACCATCTGCGGAGTTAAACTAATTTCTGGAACCAATACAATACTTGTTTTTCCTAGACTTAAATAATAATCAATAATTTCCATATATACTTCTGTTTTTCCAGAACCAGTTACCCCATACAACAAAAAAGTACGATTAGGATGATTAATTACTTCCTTTACCACATGTTCTTGATCATCAGTAAGCTTTTTCTTCTCTTCTCTATAAATCATATTCTGAAGTCGATAATGTTCCCTCTTCTCCTCCACAAGAACACCTTTTTTTACCAAAGTAGAAACAGCACTAGAAGAAATATCAACTAATTCTTTTCTTAAAACCTCTCCCTTATCTCTCACAGAATCAATGATTTTATTCTGTACAGGAGTTAATTTAATAGAAGAGTCAAAAGAAGAATTTAATTGATAATAAGTATCATAGCGAATACCAATCTTTTTACCATTTTTTGCTTTCAAAGCTTTTGGTAACATTACTTGATAGCAGCTAATTAAAGTAGCTATTGTAGTTTTTTGAATTTCTTTTCCTAAAGATAATAATTCTTCTGTTAAAACAACATCTCGATCAACAACTTCTATGATTTCTTTTAACTCTGCTTCAGTATCTTTATGATTTTTTATTTCCAATACAAATCCTTCTAAAGTCATTTTTCCAAAAGGAACAACAACACGAACACCAACTTGTATATCAGAAAGGATAGAAGAAGGAATGAAATAATCAAATATCTTATCCACACTTTGATGAGAAATTTCTACTAAAACTCCTGCTACCAAGATATCACCTCCTATATCCATTATACCAAAAAAACAAGTCAATCTGACTTGCTTTCATCAATTATTGAAATAATCTTAAAACATCATTAAAGGTTATCACAATCATTAATATCATTAATAACACTAAAAATACAGTATGAATTTTGTTTTCTATTTCAGGATCAACAGGAGAACCTTTTATCTTTTCAATAACAATAAATAAAATATGACCACCATCAAAAGCAGGAATTGGTAATAAATTAATAAAACCAACATTAATACTTAAGAAAGCCGTTAAGTACAATAAATTTGCAATTCCACCTTTACTTTGTTGTCCTACTATCGAATAAATACCAACTGGGCCAGATAATTGATTTAATCGAATACCTCCAGTAAATAAATATGCAACAGTAACAAACATCTGTTTAAAGATTGAAACTGTTTTCTTACCTGTATAAACAAAAGCTGAAATAAATCCTTTTGTCTTTTTTTGTTGAATACCAATTCCATAATGATAACTAACATCTTTTCCATTTTTGATTTCTTTTGGCTTAACTGTAATAGTATGCTCTTCTCCATCTCTAGAAATCAAAAACTTCGTTCCTTTTTTAGGATTAGATACAGCTAAGTACAAAGAAATATCATCACTAGTAGAAACCTTATGATTATCTATCCTCAATACCTTATCTTGTGCTTTTAATTCACTAGCTTCTGCAGCAGAGCCTTTTTCAATAGAAGTAATAGTAGGATTCATTGTACTACCACCCCAAATCAAAGCAATAAAAAACAATAAAAGAACTGCTAAAATAAAATTATTCATTGGTCCAAATACCATTATTAAGAATCTTTCCCAAGCTGTTTTAGATTGTAATCTTCTCTTCTTAGGAACTTTCTTTAAATCATCATCATCCAAATCTTCTCCAGCCAATTGACAAAATCCACCAATCGGAATAGCTCTTAAATTATATTCAGTCTCTCCTTTTTGAAATCCCCAAATCTTAGGACCCATTCCAATCGCAAATTCATAAACATATACTCCTGTTATTTTTGCAAATAGAAAATGTCCAAACTCATGAACAAAAACAATAACTCCTAAAATAAGAATAAATAATAATAAATTAATAATAATTGACAAAATATCCCCTCCTATAACCAATTAAGAAGCATAATAAATGCTAGTGTAACAAAAATTAAACTATCAAAACGATCTAAAACTCCCCCATGTCCAGGAATTAAATTAGAAAAATCTTTTACTTCATAATATCTTTTAATAGAAGAAAAAACCAAATCTCCCAATTGCCCAACAAGACTTAATAATAAGGTTATCAAAATAATAAATACCAAGGAAACACTAGACCGTATTACCGTAACATAAAAAGCAGTCGCAACAAAAGTACCCATAAATACTCCTCCAATTAACCCTTCTATTGTCTTTTTAGGACTAATTTTAGGACATAATTTATGCTTTCCAACCAACATTCCAGATAATAATGCAAAAGTATCAGTAATTGTTGTTATTAATAATAAATAAATCAAATAGTTTATATCATAATTACGTGTAATAATTATTAAATTAAAACTTAATCCTAAAAACAATACTGATCCCATTAAAAATAAAGCATCATTCAGATTATATTTTTTAGTATTATTAATAAATACCATAGGAGACATAAATAAAAATATCAAAAGAGCCATTACATTATAACGAAACTGATATTGAAAATCTATAGAATTGACATCATACATGCAAAAAGCTGCTACTAAAATATATGCAACAAGTTTCAAAAAAAATGGAAAATTTTTCTTACTTTCTCGAGCCTTCAATAATTCATAGAGACCAGCCATACTTAATAAAGACATAAATACTGCAAAAGGAAGCTCTCCAATAATTAAAAAAGGGATAAAAACAGCAACAATTATAATTGCACTAAGAACTCTTGACTTCATTTTCTATTCCTCCAAATCTACGATTTCTTTTCTGAAACACTTCTATTGCTTTATCAAACTCTTCTGGTGTAAAATCAGGAAAATATACTTTTGGAAAATAAAATTCCGCATAACTTGCTTGATACATCATAAAATTACTTAATCGTAATTCTCCACTCGTACGAATCACAAAATCAAGTGGTGGTAAATCTTGATACATATTTTTTTGTATAAAGTCTTCAGTAATATTTTCTAAAGAAATCTCTCCATTATGATACATTTCACAAACTTTCTTTGTCATATCAACAATCTCAGCATGAGAACCATAATTAAGACAAATATTTAATGTCAAATCAGTATAATTTTTTGTATCTTCTACTAATTGATCCATAGCTTCTAATACTTTCTTAGGAAGAGGTTTCCTTCTACCAGAAAATAAAACTCGAACTTTCTTTTCTTTAATAAAATCAAATTCTTTTTTAAAAGATTCAATAAATAAGTTCATCAAAAATTCTACTTCTTTTATATCTCTTTTAAAGTTTTCAGTAGAAAAAGCATACAAAGAAGCATACTTTACACCCCTATCAGCCATATGAATACATAATTTCTTTAAAGTACCAACAGCCGTCTTATGACCCATTGTACGAATCATTCCACGTTTTTGTGCCCATCTACCATTACCATCCATAATAATTCCGATATGATTAGGCATTAACAAATCTTTATTCATAATCTCAACCTCACCTAAAATTATAATACAAAGCAATAAAAAAAGAAAGTCAAAATGACTTCCTAAAATTTATCAATGTCAATCTTAATATATTTGTTTTCATGTAAAGCACTACTAGCCTGAACCAAAGTACGAATAGCATTTGCTGTACGTCCTTCACGTCCAATAACTCTTCCAATATCTTCAGAATCAACCATTACTTGTATTAACATAACATTCTCTTCTTCAGTAGGAAACTCCTTTACACTAACTCCATCTGGATTAACAACTAATGATTTTACAATTTTTTCCGTTAAAGCTACTAAATCCATAATTAATTATCCTTCTTCTTAGAATCAGCAAATTCTTTCATAATTCCTTCCTTACGGAATAAACTACGAACGGTATCAGTAGGAATTGCTCCTTCATTTAACCATTTTAAAGCAACTTCTTTTTTAATATTTACTTGACATTCTCCAACTGGTGAATAAGTTCCAATTAATTCTAAATATTGTCCATCACGAGGACGACGAGAATCTGTTGCTACAATACGATAAGTAGGTCTTTTCTTAGCACCCATTCTTGTTAATCTTAATTT
>CAMOGG010000016.1 GCA_946614095.1 uncultured Caryophanales bacterium
ACGTTTGATAAAATCAATGAAATAGAAGATATAAAATTACCAACAAAGATAGAATCTTAGTATTTTCATATGTTCTTTAAAACGGAAAATGTTTTTCCGTTTTTTCTTTTATAATATGTTACAATAGAAGAGGTGATTTTATGGAAAATAAACATCAGTTAATGATATGTCCTTCTGAAGAAAAACGTCGTCTTTTGATGAATGATAATTTTAATGTAGAACTTCACAAAATGAAGTTTATGACGAAAGAGGAATTCTTTTATCATTATTTTTATGATTATAATGTAGATGCAATGTATTATTTGATGAAAACTTATGGGTTTCAATATGATGTTGCGAAAGTATATTTACAGAATATGTATATTATTGATGAGAATAAGGATTATCAAGCTAGTAAATTACAAGAGTTAAAAAAGTTAAAAGAGGAGCTAATTGAAAAGGGGTATTTTCATTATCATAAAGCTTTCTCAAAGTATTTGTCTTCTTATGATGTAAAAGTTAGTCATTATTATGATTTAGATTTATATGAAGAAAAAGCAATTGGTACTACTATTTCTGTTCCGGATTGTACATTTCATCATGATGTTTATTCTTTTTCTACGATGGAAGATGAAATCTCTTTTGTTTGTATTCAGATTCGAGAATTATTAAAAAAAGGTGTTTCTTTTGAACAAATTTATTTAACCAATGTTTCAAAAGATTATTATTATACATTAGAGAAAATGTTTTCTTATTATCACATTCCTATTCAGATTCCTTATCAATATTCCATTTATAGTACTAAGGTCATTCAAGATTATTTGAAAACAAAACAAATGGATTTAGAAGATTCTAGTAAAATTAAAATTTACCAAAAGTTGTTTTCTGTACTAGAAAAATTAGAGGGGATAGAAGAAGACGATATTTATGAGTCATTACTCGTGGAAGAATTAAAACATACTTATTTAGATATTCCTAAAAAAAAGAATGCTGTTAGAGTTGTTGATTTTTATCATAGTAGTTTTCAAGAAGAAGATTACGTATTTGTGATTGGATTTAATCAAGATGTATTACCAAGAACAGAAAAAGATATTTCTTATATTTCGGATTCTATCAAAGAGGAAGTAAATCTATATCCCACTAGTTATTTAAACGAAAGATGGAAGCAGACTACTATTTATCTATTGTCACAGATATCTCATTTGTATTTATCTTATAAAGAGTCTACTCCTTTTGCAAGTTTTTATCCTTCTAGTTTGATATCTGAGTTGGATTTAAAGGTTATTTCATTTGATATAGAAAATTATCATTATTCTGATTTTTATAATAAAATAAAATTATTGGAAAAAATGGATCAATATTATTTATATGGAGAGAAGGGTTATTACTTAGAAGAGTTGTATCAACATTATCGAGTTCCTTATCGAAGTTATTCTAATCAGTTTACAGGGATTATGGAAGATACTTATTTAAAGAATTTGTCTTATCCTTTAACATTATCTTATACAGGATTAAATACTTATAATGAGTGTAAGTTTCGATATTATATTCATTCGGTGCTAAAATTAGAGGAATTTACTCCTACTTTTGCAGCTTTTATTGGATCTATGTATCATGAGATATTATCATTATGGGAGAAGAATCATTTTGATTTTGAAAAAGAATATCAAAAATATTTAGAGACAAGAGATTTGTCTTTAAAAGAAACGGTTTTGTTAGTACGTATTAAGAAGAATTTACTTGATTTATTGGAAATATTAAAAAAACAAAAATTATTATTGGGATATGATAATGTTTTATGTGAGAAAAAAGTGGAAATACCTATTCGAGAAGATATTTCTGTCAGGTTTATTGGTTTTATTGATAAGATTCTCTATTATCAGAAAATAGATGATAGCTATTTTAGTATTATTGATTATAAGACAGGGAGTATCGATACTCATATTGAACCAATGAAGTATGGTTTGCATATGCAATTACCGATTTATTTGTATTTTATTTATTATTCAAAAGTGTTTTCTAATCCAATATTTACTGGTATTTATTATCAAAATATTTTATTTTCTTATCCTAGTTGGAGTAATAAATTAGAGCAAGATAAAAAAGATTATTATTTATTAAAAGGGTATTCTACTGATAGAACTGAATTATTATCACGATTTGATTCTACTTATGAAGATAGTGAGGTCATTAAGAGTATGAAGTATTCTCCTGATAAGGGATTTGGAGCTTATAGTAAAGTATTAGATGATGATACTGTTTTAAAAATGGTTCAATATACAAAGAATCATATTGAGGAGAAGGTACAGGAGATATTAGATGGAGATTTTTCTATTAATCCAAAAGTATATAATGGAGAAAATATTTCTTGTAAGTATTGTCATTTTAAAGACTTATGTTTTATGAAAGACTCTAATTTGGTGTATTTAGATAAAGTAAAGGATTTATCTTTTCTTGGGGGTGATCGATAGTGGGATGGACAAAGGAGCAACAATTAGCAATTGATTTAGAAGGTGGAAATGTTATTGTTTCTGCTGGGGCTGGAAGTGGAAAAACTGCTGTTTTAACAGCTAGAGTACAGAGAAAACTTTTGACTGGCGTGCATGTTAATGAACTATTGGTGTTGACATTTACGAATGCTGCAGCTGCGGAGATGAAAGATCGGATTCGAAAGACTATTCGAGAAACTCCTGGCTTAGAGAAAGAAGCTAGTCTCGTAGATAGTGCTTTTATCACGACTTTTGATTCTTTTTCTCTTTCAATCGTGAAGAAGTATCATACAGAGTTGAATGTAACGAATCAAATACAAATTACTGATGAAGTTTTTATTAATCAAAAAAAGCATGACATTTTAGATGAAATTATGGATAAATATTATTATTCTCCTAGTAAAGATTTTCTAAAACTAATCAATGATTTTTGCCTAAAAGATGATAAAGAATTAAAAGAAGCTATTCTAAATATCTATCAAAAAATAGAATTAAAATATGATAAGTCTCATTATTTGGAACATTATTTTGATATTGAGATGAATGATGAAAAAATTACTACAACGATTCATCAATATGAAGAATTGTTAAAGAAGAAACAAGGTACTTTACGAGAATTAACATCTGAATTGGGAGAATATTTTGATGGAGATTTTATTTCTAAAATAGAAGATAATTTTCAAGAATTTTTGAATGCTACTTGTTATGAAGAGTTTGTATCAGGTGTTTCTTATAAAAGTATTACACTACCTAGAGGAAGTGATCCAGTAGGGAAAAAGATTAAACAAACTATTTTTGATGTAGCTTCAGAGATGAAAGATTTATGTATTTATGAAAATACTTTAGAAATGAGGGAAGAGATTTTATCTACGAAAAGTAGTGTTCAAGTAATTGTTTCTATTCTTCAAGAATTAGATGAGAGATTAGATCATTATAAGAGAGATGAATCTATCTATAATTTTAATGATATTTCTAGAATGGCAATTCAAGTTGTTTTAGAACATGAAGATATTCGGAAAGAATTACAGAATCAATTCCAAGAAATATTAGTGGATGAGTATCAAGATACTTCAGATACTCAAGAGATGTTTATTTCTTTAATTTCTAGAAATAATGTTTATATGGTTGGAGATATTAAACAATCTATTTATCGTTTTCGTAATGCAAATCCAACTATTTTTAAAGAAAAATATGATTTGTATCGGGATACTGATTCTGGTACAAAGATTGATTTATTAAAAAACTTTCGTTCTCGTGGAGAAGTACTTGATGATATTAATTTATTATTTGATTGTTTTATGAATGATCGATTTGGTGGGGCAGATTATCCTGCTAGTCATCGAATGAACTTTGGTAATACCATGTATATTCAAGAAGGAAAGACAGAACAGAATTATCATTTTGATGTCATTACTTATTCCAAAGAAGAATTAGGACGTTTATCTTTAGATGAAGAAGAAGCATTTATTATAGGGCGAGATATAAAAAATAAAATTGATCAGTCTTTTATGGTATTTGATAAAGATCAAAAAGTACTTCGTAAAATCGAATATCGTGATTTTGTGATACTATTAGATAAAAGTAAAAACTTTGATTTGTATAAAAAAATCTTTGAATACTATCATATTCCATTAACTATTTTAAAAGAAGAGTCTTTGAAAAAAGATGATGATGTGATGGTTATTAAGAATTTACTTAGACTTCTAATTTGTATGAAGGAAAAAAGATATGATATAGAATTTCGTTATGTATATACTTCCGTTGCGAGAAGTTTCTTATATCAAATGAGTGATAAAGAAATCTATGAAGTGTTTGCAAATGACATGTTCTTTGAAAGTCCTTTGTTTTTATCTTGTTTACCTTTGTTGGATGATATGGATGTTTTACCATTAAGTGCTTACTTAAATTATGTTTTAGATCAGTTTCATTATGAAGAAAAGCTGATGACAATTGGTAATATCAGGTCTTTTCGAACTAGAAGAGAATATCTCTATCAATTATGTCAAAATTATGAAGCTATGGGGAAGACTATTTATGATTTTGTAGGATATATGAATGAAATTTTTGAGGGGGATTATGACTTAAAATTTAATGTTTTACAAGAAACTACTAATAGTTGTAAGATTATGACAATTCATAAAAGTAAAGGGTTAGAATTTCCTATTTGTTATTTTGCTGGTTTTTCTTCTAGATTTAATCTTAGTGAATTAAAAGAAAGAGTTTTATATGATAAGGATTTTGGAATTATTCTTCCAAAAGTAGAAGAATCTTACAAAGATACAATTTGGAAAACTTTATTGAAGAGTCGGGTTCGAGAAGAAGAAATTTCTGAAAAAATAAGACTTTTATATGTTGCTTTAACACGGGCAAAAGAAAAAATGATTTTTGTATTGCCGGAGATGGAAGAGGAAGAAGAGATGATTAATCAAGTACCAGATTATAAGAAAGAAAAGTATCTATCTTTTTTATCTATTATGAAAAGTATTTATACGGTTCTTCTTCCTTATGTAAAAAAGAGTGAAGTAATTGGTAGTAAAGATTATCTAAAAAATTCAGGAGATGTTTCTTTTGATTTTCAAAAGAGGGAAGATTCTTTGATGGTAGAAGAATTATCTATTTCAGAAGAAAATATTGTAGAAGAAAAACACTATTCGAAAGTTTCTATTCATGAGAGGGATAAAGAGGAAAAAGAAAAGATGGAATTTGGTACGAAAATACATGAAATATTAGAAGAATTAGACTTTCAAAATATTGATTATTCTTTATTTGATATGGATGACTATATGAAAAAGAAAATACAGTCTTTTCTTTCTAGTAAACTTATGAAAGATCGATTGACGCTTCCTATGTATAAAGAATATGAGTTTATTGATGAAGAAGATGGGGAAATTTCTCATGGAATTATTGATTTAATGATAGAGGAAGAAAATCAAATTATTATTATTGATTATAAATTAAAGAATATTTTAGATGAGGCTTATCAAGAACAATTAAATGGATACCGAGATTACATTCAGAAAAAGACTGGTAAGAAAGTATCTTGTTACTTGTATTCATTATTGGATGAGACTTATCAAGAAGTGACTAGTTGTTAGACTAGTTTTTCTTTTTGTGAAATGATATCAGAAATGATGAAAAATAAAAAAAGTATAGATTCTATACTTTTTCCTCTACAAGGGTTCCTATATTATCTTCTAGGATTCCTTTTTTTAAATTTCCTTTTTCTAGAATGTTAAAGACTAAGATTGGTATTTTTTCTTCCATACATAGACTAATAGCAGTAGAATCCATAACATTTAATTTTTTATTTAGGACATCAATATAGGTAATTTTATCGTATTTTTTTGCATCTTTATGTTTTTTTGGATCTTTTGTATAAATTCCATCTACTTTTGTTGCTTTCATTAAAATGTCAGCATTAATTTCTGCAGCTCTTAGGGAAGATGCTGTATCAGTTGAGAAGAAAGGGCTTCCTGTACCACAACCAAAGATTACAACTCTTCCTTTTTCTAAGTGCCTTATTGCTCTATCTTTTATATAGAATTCAGCAATTTGTCTCATTTCTACACCTGTTTGGACTCTTACCGGAACACCAATTTGTTTAAAGGCATCTCCTAGAGCTAGCGCATTCATAACAGTTCCTAACATTCCAATATAGTCACTTGTTGCTCGATCCATATATTCATTACTTTTTCCTCTCCAGAAGTTTCCTCCTCCTACAACAATTCCTATTTCACAGCCAAGGTTTGTGCATTCTTTTATTTCTTCTGCAATTTCTAATGTTCTTTCAAAGTCTATTCCATGACCTTTTTCTCCTGATAAAACTTCACCACTTAGTTTTAGTAAAATTCTCTTATATTTCAAAAATACCATCTCCTTATGAATAGTTTATCATAGGTTACTGATGGTTGCAAAAAAGTATTGTTTATGGTATAATAAGCAGCATTTATAAAGGGGGAGAAGTTGATGACAATTATTGATTTAAATGAACAATGTAATTACTTATTAAAAGAAATTGAAAAAAACTGTCGGAAAGCAGCTATGACTAGGAGTCAAATTGAAAGATTACGAATGGAAAAGCAGGAAACTGTTTTTAGAACTCCATCTGTTTCGAATGATACTTTTGTGGAATGTGAAAAAGATAATGAAAGAGAAGCATTTGAAGATGAAATTGAATATTATTTATCAGATTATCGTTCTTTAGAATTACCTATTTCAAATGATGATATTCAGACTATTTTGCCAAAGAGATCTAATTATCATTTTCAAGATATTTTATTACGTTTGCAAGCAGAATCGATTCGAGAAATAAAAGAAATTGAAGAAATAATGATGGAAAGTAATCATCTAACTACTTCTGAATTATTAGAGTATCGTCAATTATTAGATATTGAAAAATTGAAAATAGAAACGTTAAGAGAATGTTTAGTTCAAAAGGATGATTCTTCTTTTATAGAAGAAGAAAAAAATCAATTAATTTTAGTTCCAACTCCTTCTTTTAATGTTCGTATCATTGATGATTTAGAACATATTCCTAGTGAATACTATCCTAATTTCTATGAATTAATTCAATCTATTGTAGATGGTAGTTTTAAAGGAGTGAAACGTTTTAAGAATAATCGATATTTAATTGGAATTAGTGAGGTAAAAGCATTTAAAATTAGAGTTATATTTACTAGATTAGGTCCAAATACTTATGCTTTAATTACTGCTTTTATGAAAAAAAGTGATAATGATAAATTATATCAAGAAAGTTTACAAAATAAAGTAAGTGAATATCGTAAGATCGAGTCTGATTTGAAAAAAAATCTTTCTAATGAAGAGTTTCTTTTAGAAAATGATAAAGCTGTTGAAGAGATGTTTGCTTTATTAAGGGGAGAAAAAGAAGAAAAAAGGGGGATTCTTATATGATAAAAGAGGAATTGTTTCATAAAATCGATGAAAGAAGAGAAGAATTAAGTGAAGCATATGAAAAAGATCCTGCTTGTGATTATTTGAGTCATTTTGCAAATCATAATCGAGTAAAATCGTTAGAAGATTTTTTGAAATTGGATATCTGGGGATGTGTCAAATGTCTATACTATATCCGTTCAAATAAAAGCTTTTCTATTGAACAAGTTGATTCTATGTTTGATTCTTTTTCTTCCTTTTTTGAGACATTGAGTATTGGTAGTTTGGATCCTTTTTTTGATTATTGTAAAAAGTTATATGCTTTTGATCAAATATCTGATGTTATGGATTATTTGGATAGTAATGGATTAAAGGAACAATTATTATTAAAAAAGATTAGTAAAGGAAATATTTATGATTCTGAATTATTATTTCAATTAAAAAAAATACATTTAGGTGATAGTGAGGATAATAAAGATATTTGTCTTATTCCATTTTTTCAATTATTAGAAGAAGAGCCATTTATTTTATTAGATATATTAGATTTTTATCGTGTTTTTGCTGAAATGAGATTAGATAAAACTATGATAGAAGATAAATTTGATGAGTTGGATTTTGTAATTCGTAGAAAAGAAAAAAGAACTGTTTTTGATTCTTGGTTTCAAGAGAATTATTCTATTCATCATTTAATTGGAGAAGTTAATGAAATATCGAATTATGTTAAGAAAGTAGAAAAAGAAGTAAAGAAGAGAGAAAAACTCCGTAATGATGAGTTGAGAGAATTAGATATAGCAGAAAGATTATTGATGAGGGGACTTTCTCAGGATGAAATTACAAATGCTAGGGAAATTGTAAGACATATTAAGAATCTTCCTCTAAAAAAAGATATCTTACAATTTATTCAAGATTATAATTCTATTTATTATACTCAATTGGAAAGAGAATTTGAATCATTTAGTCATAATTCAAAAGTTCATTACCAAGCACTTTTAAATGATTATGGGTTATTCCATGAAGATATTCAAATTGATTCTATTATGCATAATTGTTTAGATGATGTGAAAAGAATGTTGCAAATTCTTCAAAAGATGGGAATTGATTTTCAATATGCTTTTTCTATTCTAGAAAATAGTGATTTAAAAACTATACTTAAAATTAAGTCATATGTAGAAAAAGGTTATTTATCTGTTTCTTTTTTAAATCACCATATTGACCTTTTTGATACGGACTCTTCTCAATTACTACTATTTCAAAATAATATTGAATTATTAAAGAACTATTCTATTAATCCTTTATTATTTCAATCTTCTATTTATATTTTATTAGGAGATTCTTCTGTTTTAAAGCAAAATTTAGATTATTGTGTTCAATATCATTTGTTACAGAATTTTCGAGGAATAGGAGATTATCATTTTTTATTAGATAGAGATTTTATTCATAAAGTAGATCGATTGATAGAGCTTGGGTATGAAGATATTTTGGATAGTCATTTAGATTGTTTCAATTTAGGTCATTTTAAAAGATTGGAAGTTTTGCATACACTTTCTCTCCCTATTGATTCTTATGAAGATATGAAACGTGTCTTAGGAGATGAGAAAACTTTCTTTCTTTCAGAAGATTGTTTGGATGACTATATTCCAGATATTTTATCTTATGTTCCAAGTGGTGAAGTATCTATTTCCTTAGAAGAGTTACAAAATATGCTAGTATCTCCTAGAGTTTATCAAATAGGGACTGTTTTGGTTTCTAAGGAAAAAGTTAATCGATTATTAGATGAAGGACATAGTCTTTATGAAGCTATTTTTTCTGGATTAAAATTATCAAAAGAGGAATATGAAAAAATGTTATCTATTTTATGTAGTAATTCTCAAAAGAAATTGATATAAAATATATTAATGATAATTTGACTTATTTATAAAAATATGTTATAATATCGTACACATTGAGTAGATAGAGTGTAATTAGGGGGTTTTTATGAAAAATTTAAATGTTAATCAAAAAATATTGTCTGCTTTACTAACAGGAACATTATCATTATCTTTGGTTGGATGTGGTCATCCTAAGAAGGAATATGTTTCTTTTCAAGACATTTTTTATGATGAAAATGTAGAGGGTGTTGATGATACTTTTGAAGGTCAAATTACTGATAGTAATTTACAGATAGCTAATATTGAAAAACTTGAAAAGAGTATGGAACTTATTCCACAATTGATGGAAATTGATTATCGTGATGTAGAAGTAACTCTTTCTAAGGAAGAAGTTTCTCAAAATTATCAAGATGTTTCTATGGAACAGTTAGATAATATAGAAGAGCAAATTAATTCTTATTATACGATGATTAAAGGTTCTAATTCTATGATGGAAGATCCTGATATTATTCAATTAAAGAGTGAATTATATCATCAATTGATTTATCTTATAAATTATGTTCGTTATTCTGGAAAAACTACTTTATTCCATTTTGGTAATCGTTTATATGATTCTATTTTCTTAGAAACTAGTTCGTATGCTGGAGGAGAAAGAAATGTTGAAGCCAGAGTTGGAGTCAGTAAAGGAAGTAGTGTTCCTCCACTTGATTATGTTTCTTATTCGTATGGAGAAGAAAATCAATTTGTTGAAATTCCTGTTAATTCTCAATATTATTATTTGGTTTCAGAGGTTGGTTCTTATCAAGATTATCAAGAACTTCCAGAAACCATGGACTTATATATTCGATATGATTCTGATATTGATGCAGATGTTTTAGAGATGATAAAGCAATATCAAGAAACTTTAAATCTTTATAAAGAATCTATGGTGACTTCTTATGAATTGGTTCCACATAAAGGTAGTTTTTTAGAGGAAGCAGCTTATGATATGGATTTGCTATCTCATGATACAGATACTTCTTCTATTATAAAGAAATAGTTTTTAAGATTTGGGGGCGTAGATTATGTCAAGTATTCGAGAACATGCTTATATGGGAACAGATAGGAAGAACGAAAATTCTTATTTGGCTTTAAATGATCCATTTACGGATTTTAGAACAGTAGATGAATTAGGTTTTCCATCTAAGGTGATTTTTACATCTGATGCTTATTTACATTTATTACATTTAATTGAAGATTCTCACGATAGTCGATTTTATTCTCGAAGTGGTGTAGAAGAAGAGCGTGGTTGCTTTTTCTTTGGACGAGAATTGGTAGAACAGTTTGGTGTAAATTGTAATATTATTTTAGTGGATACATATAGTAGTGATTTTGCAGTTGAAGACTCAGATATATTGTCTGATGGTTCTGTAGATCCGAATGGAGCGATGCCAGAAGCATATCATGCAGTGAAAAATTTGGGATATGACTGTGTTATTGATTTTCATGTTCATCCGAAAAAATTTCAACACTATGATTTGTTTTCTGTAGGAGATTATCTTTCTTATGAAGCAATTGCTAAACAAGGTTTTATGGAGAATGCTTCTTTATTAGCCTTATTAGCTTCTCCTAGTAGGTCTACTAATAGACATGATATTTATCAGTTTTCTTGTCTTTATGTTAATCCTAGTTCAAGAGATTTCCATTATTATCAGTTTCCACATCTTTGCTATATTGAAGATGGAAAAGTTATGGAAATCGGACGATTTGAAAGACGCGTTGCTCCGGTATTGAGTGATGGTAGGAGAGTACCTGCAAATCATATGATACAAGGATTTGGTACAGATCCTAATACAGGACTTCTTATTCAAGATACACAAGTTGGAACTTATCAAAATGGTTGTTTATCTTTTGATGAAGATTATCAATATCGTAGAAGGAGATAGGGGGATGTTGTATGTTCAATAATTCATCTTATGAAGATTTGAATGATGAGTCTATTCTTTCTGATATCTGTGCTGCTGTACTTCTAGATTTTAATTATATGTCTAATTTACCTTATTCTATTCGTAATGATGTTCTATGGATGAGGGAAATTGCTAAAACAGATGGAGTTGATTCAGCTATTCAATTTTTTGTATTAGATGATGTACAAAATGATTTAGAGTTTCATTTAAACTTATTACAACATGGTAATCTAGAAATGAGTGATTATGTTTCTAATAGGGAAAAAAATAATTTTGATGATGAATGTGATTCTTTCTCTAATCTTTCTCATTTTACAAATAGTTTTGTTGGATTAAATGTTCGAATGAGTAGATTGTTTTGGGAAACATTAAATCAAAAATTAATTGAGAATCATTATTCTCCTTATGATGTAGAGAATGAAATTCGAATTGCGAAAGAAGAAAATGATTCTAAAGATAAAAAAAAGAAAAGAGGTAATTTTAATATGAAAAAAATAGAAAATATGGAAAAATATAATATTTATGACTCATTAGGACTTGAGAGGAGAAGTTCCAATGAATTATATAAAAAATTAAGAGAGATTTATGATGCTTATAGAATCATTCATTCACATGATGAATATTCTAGTGAGATTACATCTATTATTGCAAATACTTTTTCTTCTCCATTTGATCCTAATTTTGATGATATTTTATATCTATCTAGAGTCAGTGATCTATATGATGATAATTTTTATGGAATTGAATATGAAACTGTTATAGATTATGGTATTGAGAAAGATGCTTGTGTTGAATTTTTGGAGTTATGTTATTGGTATGTTACTTACTTTTTATTAGATAGGAAAACAGTATTAGAGGATTTAAGTTCTAGAGTTATAGATTTTAATAAACGTGAGATTGAACGATTAGAAGAATATAATAAACAATTATCTTCTGGTGAGATGTTAGAAGAAAAATATGATTCTAAAGACTATCTTGAAACTATTACTTTAGTTAGTTCTCATCCTGAAAGCTATGGAGATGAAGTTGTTAGTTGTTTAAAATTAGATTCATTTGATAAAGTAGATGCTTATCTTCATTTTATACCAGAGTCAAGTAGAATTACTGCTAAAAATAATGTTATTTATGATGCTAGACCTGGAATGCCTAATGAAGTAGTAGATCTTTCTAAAAAAGTTTTCTATAATGGAAAAGAATATGTTTTAGAGAGTAAAAGTGAAATCATTTCAGATTACAGAACTGGTAATGATGATTTTGATATTAATCATGCTCCTATTGTATTAAAAGAAGTTGGGGTTCCTGTTTCTCAAAATAGAATTTTTGATGATGAAGAGTTTGCAAGTCATTATGAAATGAATCCTGAGAATAATTACTTTGTTTGTAGTGATGAAGAGGAAGAATATATTCAAGTAAAAGAAAATTTGATGATTGGAGATACTTTTGTTTTAGCAGGCTCTTATGTTCCTGTTGCTGATTTAGAAGATTATTCTAAGTCTATTCGAGTAGTTCCTAAAGAAGTATTTGAATCTTCTTATCAGGTAGCTTTATCCAATCCAAATAAGGCTGCTGATGATGAAATTATGAAATTATATTGTCGTAAATAAAATGTAAAAATAGTATATAATAAATTTAGAAAATTTCTGTCTTTTATAATAGACGAATTTCTTTTGAAAGGCATCTTTCATTCTTCTGAATCAGATGCTTTTTCTTTTATAATATTTTGTTCAACTTTTTATTATGGCTACCAATAATGAAATTGTTTGACAGTAAGGAATCATTATGATATAATCTATGTGTTTGACGCCTCATGCTCAAACCGCATTGAAAAGGTAAAAACGTTTTTTTCGTACCTTAAGAGCGAGTCTTAGTTTTATAAAGGAGGTATATGTATGAATGCTGTCATTAAAGTTGGTGGAAAGCAATATTATGTTACAGAGGGTTCTGAAATTTATGTTGAAAAATTAAATTGTGAATCAGGTGACGTAGTGACTTTTGATCAAGTATTAATGCTTGATTCTAAAGTAGGAAATCCTTATCTTACTAATGTTACTGTTTTAGGAGAAGTTCTTAAAAATGGTAAGAATAAGAAAATTAAAGTCTTTAAGTATAAATGTAAAGATAAGTCTAACCGAAAAAAACAAGGTCATAGACAACCTTATACAAAAATTAAAATTACTAAAATTGGTTAATTATGATTCAAGTAAAAGTTGTTAAAGAACAAGGAAAGTATAAGAAAATAACAGTACTTGGACATGCGATGTACGATGATTATGGAAAAGATATTGTATGTAGTGCTTGTAGTAGTATTGTTACCACTACGGTGAACGGAATACTTTCTATTGATAGTCAGAGTATTAGTTATTTGGTTAGTCGTAAAGGTATGTCTATTGATATTAAGAGTACTGATGAGATTACACAAAAATTAATACAAAATATGGTTAGTCTATTAAGAGAGCTGGAAGGAAATTATCCAGATAATATTCATGTTAAGTAAGGAGGAGAATTATGAAGTTTTTAAAATTAGATATTCAATTATTTGCTCATCATAAAGGGCAAGGATCAACATCTAATGGTCGTGATTCTGCAGGACGTAGACTTGGAGCAAAAGCGGCTGATGGTGAATTTATCACAGCTGGTTCTATTATATATCGTCAAAGAGGAACAAAAATGTTTCCTGGAGTAAATTGTCGTCGTGGTAATGATGATACGATTTATTCAACAATTGACGGAATTGTAAAATTCGAACGCTTGGGAAGAGATAAGAAACAAGCTTCTGTTTATCCTGTAGGAGAATAATATAAAGGGCCGTTAAGGCTCTTTTTCTATGATGGAGGGATTTATGAAAACATCAGTTGAATCTTTTTTATGTCCGAAAGAAGTTTTGGATGAAAATCAAAATTTATTAATTGATCGATATGTTGAAGATTATGGAAATGAGTATCGTGATTTGATAAGAAAAAGAATGGATAATACTTTATATTTATTTGACTCTAATCCTATTGTTACAATGAAATTTATTCAACAATTTGGAGGAAATATTTCTTCTAGTCAAATGAAATTATTTGAAAAAGAATATCGTAACTACAAAAAAGTATTTTCTGTTATTCATGAGAGAATAAAAAAACAGTATTATCAAAAGTTAGCATCTTATTTTTCTATTTCTTCTCATCCAATCAAAGAAGAGATTCTTTCTTTGGATATTGAATCCTTTAGTTTAGAAAATCAATTTCTTTTAAAACGAAGTGATGTTTGTACTTCAGAAAAAGAAAAAATTATCAAGCGTCAAGAAAAATATCTAGAAGAATGTGAGATGATTGGTGTAGAACCTCTTACTAATTCTGTTTATATTCAGTTCTTATTAGATGAGAAGAGAAGGTTGGAAGAATATGAAGATTTATCTCTATTAAAGAATACGAAGTGGGGAAGAAGAATTGTTAAGACTATTCGAAGTTATTATCCTAAGATTCGTCTTTCTGAAATACAAAAGATTATGAGAGATGATGCTGTTGCGGTTACTAGTTATTTATTAGATTCTCGTGGATGTGCTCGGGCTAGAATCTTATATTTTCCTTTATTAGAGCATTATTCTGTTATGAGTTTGGATCGTATTTTTTATCATGAAAATCGTCATGTGGTTGAATCAAATCCATATTCTTCTGGACTTCATAGTCATGTAGGAAGCTCTTATCAGTTATTAAATGAGATTCGTACAGAAAAAAATGCCTTAGATGATCTTGATTATTTTCCACATGATTTATTATGGTCTAGTGATTCTATGGTAGAAGGATATCATAATACTTATGAGGAGTTGTATTCTTATATTTCTTCTTTTTTAGAAGAGCATCGAGAAGTATTAAATGATTGTGCTATACGTGGTGATTTATTAGATTTAGAGGAAAAGTTTGGAAAAAAAAATTTAAAAGAATTAGAAATGTTTTTAGATGAATTGTCTGGTGTTTTAAAACAGAATCATTTTCAGTATTCTTCTACCAAGCGAGAAGAAGGTAAGAGATTGATTTACCAGTTAAATCAGCATTTTCATGGACAATAATTTTAATCTTTTGATATAATGATAATGTTTGAAAGGGGCGATATTATGTTTGTTGATGAAGTAGAAATTCAAGTAGAAGCTGGTAAAGGTGGAGATGGCTGTACTGCTTTTCGTCGTGAAAAATATGTTGCGATGGGTGGACCATATGGTGGTAATGGTGGTCATGGGGCAGATATTGTATTTGAAGTAGATGAAGGATTGCATACTCTTCTTGATTTACGCTATCAAAAAACGATTAAAGGAGCAAACGGTGAGAATGGAAGGGGAAAAAATCAACATGGTAAAGGTGCAGATGACCTTGTTGTAAAAGTCCCTTTAGGTACTGTTGTGACAGATTTGGATACTGGCTTTGTACTTGCAGATTTATCTCATAAAAATCAACGTGAGATTATCGCAAAGGGTGGTCGTGGAGGACGTGGAAATACTGCGTTTAAAACACAAACAAATACCGCTCCAAATTATTCTGAAAATGGAGAAGAAGGAGAACATAAACACTTAAAAGTAGAAGTGAAAATGTTAGCTGATGTTGGATTAGTCGGATTACCTAGTGTTGGAAAGAGTACTATTATTTCTTGTGTTTCCAAATCAAAACCCAAAATTGCAGCTTATCACTTTACTACCTTAAATCCTAATCTTGGAGTTGTAAGAGCAAGTGATGGTAGAAGTTTTGTTATGGCAGATTTACCAGGACTAATTGAAGGTGCTAGTCTTGGAGAAGGTTTAGGAGATAAATTCTTGCGTCATATCGAAAGAACTCGAGTAATTGCTCATGTAGTGGATATGTCTGGTAGTGAAATGAGAGATCCTTATGAAGATTTTTTATTAATTAATAAAGAGTTAGAAGCTTTCAATGAAAAATTAATCAAAAAACCAATGATCGTTATTGCTAATAAGATGGATTTAGAGGGGGCACGAGAAAATCTTGAAGAGTTTAAGAAAAAGGTGGATTGTGCAATCTTTGAAGTAAGTGCTGCGAAAAATCAAGGATTAAAGGAAGTAGTTAATCATTTAGCAGATTTATTAGATTCTATACCAAATAATCCATTGTATGATGAATCACAAATTGAAAGTCATGTATTATACAAGTTCAAGAAAGAGGAACCATTTACGATTACGAAGGAAGAAGAAGGTTTATGGGCGATTACTGGAAAGGAAGTAGAGCGTTTATTTAAAATGACTAAGTTCTCTAGTGATGAGGCAGTTTACCGATTTGCGAAAAAACTTCGTCGTATGGGGATTGATGATAAATTAATTGAAATGGGAGCAAAAGAAGGGGATCAAGTTCGTATTTTAGATTTTTATTTCGATTTTAAAGATTAGGCTAGGAGTGGTTTATGATTACAATTAGTACTTTTAATATTCAAAATGATATACAGTCATATTCCTTAGAGAAAACTTCTATGATTTTAGACTATTTAAAAAAATATCATATTGATATTTTAAATTTACAAGAAGTTTATTCTAAATTGGATATTGATTTAAAAAAAGAATTAAAAATCTTATCTTATTGTTCCTATGGAAGATATCGTTTCTTCTTACGAAGAATTTTTAATCGTATTAATGAAAAAACACCTATTATTACAAAAGAAAAAGTTCTTTTTAATAAGACTTATTCCCTTCCTTTTTTACCTTCCTTTTTAAAAAGAGTAATGACAAAAGTTGTTATACAAGATGGAAATAAAATCTTTTCCGTTTATAATACACATTTAGATTTTCAACATGAGGTCACAAAGAAAAGACAATTAAAGAAAGTATTAAAAATTATTCAGAAAGATACGAATCCTATTATTTTAACTGGAGATTTTAATTTAAAAACGAATAAAGAAATTTTTCTGGATTTTGTAGAAGAATTAAAAAAAATTGGAATTCAACATGTTGATATCCACGAAAGGACGTTTAAAACGAGTCGATATCATCGTGCTATTGATCATGTTTTTGTGTCTCGTGAGTTTCATGTGCTTCATAAAGAACTAATTACAGATATACCAATTAGTGATCATTATCCAGTATTAGTTCAATTAGATTTTTAATGTTTTTTAGGGGGATTTTATGACAGAGAAATTGAGGCAAATTACAGAATATGTTTATAATCACGCTGAATTGTTTGACCGTTTTGAATTAATGTATATTAGGCAATATATTCAAGAAGTTCAGGAAGGACGTTATGATTTATTTTTACCAGATGTTATTCGAGAATTATTTGATTATTTTCATGCTATTACAGATGATCAAGATATTTATTCTGGATTTCTTACTTTATTGCAAAAAGAGTTTCCAATAGAAGATCGTGATATTATTGAAGTAGGAGGAGGAATATTCCCTTGTTTAGGAAAAAAGATTTCCCTTTTACAAAATTATGGTAGTATTACAGTTTATGATCCTAGACTTAGTGTTTATGAAAGAGGTAATTCTCATCTTCATTTGGTAAGAAAAGAGTTTTCAAGGTATGATGATGTTGGAAGTGCAAATCTCATAATTGGATTTATGCCTTGTAAGGGAGCCGAAGATTTGGTGGATTCTGCTACTAGTAATGAAATTGACTTTATGGTTGCTTTATGTGAAGGTGGACCACATGGGGATATTTATGATTACTTTGAAAGTGATGATGAATGGATTGATAGTATGCTTTATCGGGCAGATCGAGGAATAGAAAATCATCATATGGGAACACTTGGAATTCAATATTTAGATGAATATGAAGATCCTTATCCTGTAATTTATAATAAAAGAAAATAGATTGTAATTTCTATTTTTTTATTATATAATCATTTTAAGATAGAGGTGTTTAATATGAAAAGTATTGATTTCTTAAAAGAAAATGGTGTAGATATTTCAAAAAGTTTAGAATTATTTGGAGATGTTTCTACTTACAATGAAACAATTGGAGAGTTTTTAGTTGGTATTCATACGAAAATTAAGAACTTAATTCATTTTATGGAAGATAAAGATTTAGAAAATTATGCTATTACAGCTCATTCAATGAAAAGTGATGCGAAGAATTTTGGATTTACAGCTTTGGCTGATATGGCATTAGAACATGAAGAAAAAGGAAAAGCAGGAGATTTATATTTTATAACTAGTCATATTAATGATTTAATCAAGAAAACAAATGATGCTATTATTTTGGTTCAAGAATATATGAATGGTGATGATGCAGATGAAGCAAGTCATGCTATAGAAACTAGTGATGAAGATGTTTATCAAAAGAAAACCATTTTAGTAGTAGATGATTCTAATATTATTCGTAACTTTGTAAAAAGAATCTTTAGTGATCAATATAATGTTGGTACAGCAAAAGATGGAGAAGAAGCAATTCGTATTATAAAAGCAAATATGGATAATGATTTTATAGAAGCTATTTTGTTAGATTTAAATATGCCTAAAGTAGATGGATTTGCTGTATTAGAGTTTATGAGACAAAATAATTTATTGAGAAAAATGCCAGTATCTATTATTTCTGGAGATTCTTCTAAAGAAACAATAGATAAAGCGTTTACCTATGAAATAGTAGATATGCTTAGTAAACCGTTTAATGATCAAAGTGTAAAGATGGTTATTGAAAAAACTTTGATCTACAAAGGAGTAATATGATTCTTATGTAATATAGGAGTCTTTTTTATTGCTTTCTTCATTTAAAATATGATATTCTATATTATAGAGAATGATTAGGAGATGGTAAGATGAATCAAAAAATGTTATCGATAGGAACCATTGTTTTATTAAAAAAATCTACAAAGAGAATTTTAATTATAGGTTATTATCCTCAAGAATATAATGATTCAAAAGTATATGATTATAGTGGAGTTCCTTTTCCAGAAGGGTTAGTTGATTCTAGAAAAATATTGATGTTTAATCATGTTCAAATAGAAAAAGTATATCATAATAGTTTATGGGATGATGAGGTTCGTGAATTTATGGATAAAGTTCAAAAAATGAAGGAGATGGAGTAAATGGATATTTATAGTAAGGGTAGTACTCCAAAATTAAATAGTCCTGGGAATAATTATTATTATGAAGGGGCTAATAGTTATAAAGCTGCTGATATTGGGACTGTTCAATCTAGTGTAGAGAGTGAATTAAAAACAATGGAAGCTGATTTTTCTACTTCTATTACAAAATTTCAAAAGACAGTAGAAAGTTTAGATGAAGGTTTTGGAGAAAAGTTTATTATGATTAATCAAAAAAAATTGGGATTTGTTGATGTAGAGGCTTTTCAAACTTTACTGGATAAGCTAAAAAAAGCAATTGATACAAGTGTTTCTGATAGTAATAGTTTCTTTTCTACTTGTTCTAGTGAAATCACTGCAATTAATCAATGGCTAAGCACTTTAGAAAGTAATGCTTCTAGTTATAATGCTGCAGCAAGTGCTTTTCAAAAATATTCTGGAAAGTCTGATGATGATTCAATTAGTCAAGCTTCTCATTATCAAGGAATTATGAATCAATATCAAAAATTGTCTGGTGAGCCAACTAGTCATGGTGAATGGATTAAGGAATAGGGGTGTGAAATATGGCAGAAAATGTTTTTACCGGTGATGCATCTAATTATGCAGAAGGGGATGGAATGCTTGATTTAAATCAGGAACAAAGAGCTTTTATTGAAGAAGTTGCATATTATGCAAATCAAGAGTATTCAAGAAGAAAAGCAGCAGGGGAAGATTGGGTTTTACCTTCTGTTTGTGTTGCTCAGGCTTGTTTAGAGTCTGGGTTTGGATCAGCTACTACAGTAAATATTTTTGGTATTAAGGGAGAAGGAACGACAGCTGTTACATCGGAAGAATATACCATTGGACAACATACTACGATTACAGATAGCTTTGTATCTCATGGTACCATAGAAGATGATGTTAAAGTATATTATGATTTAATTTGTGGAACAGGTAATTATGAAGGTTGGGATATCTATAGTGCGGCAAGAAATAATGAAGATCCAGAAGCCGCTATACGAGAAATCAAAAATGCTGGGTATGCGACCTCATCTACTTATACAGAAAATGTTACTAGTATATTAAATCAATATAATTTAAGACAGTTTGATACTGGTATTGTTGATTTTGAGTATAATGAAGCAGGCTATCAAGAAGGCTGTGATGCGTATGATGATGCTGTAAAGATTATTACGGAAATGGAACAATCTTTAGAAAAAGCAGAAAATAGTATTAAAAGTGCTTGTTCTGCTAAACCAGCTGTTGATTATCAATCTATTATTCAATTTGAAGAGATGAAATCTACTATTCAAACGTTGAAAGAATTGTTAGAGAAAACGAAAATGATTGCAGAAGAAGAGAAGTACTTAGCAGAACAATATAATGATGATGGTGGAGCTGGTCTTGATGCTTTTCAAGTTGCTTCTATGGCTGCTACTGTACAGAATTTTGCTTTTGATGATATAAATGACTTTAAAACAATGGTATCAAGTTATCAAAAATCTAGTTCTAATGAAGTATTTTCTAATTGGTTACAAAGTTATGTTTCGACCAATGGAATTGAATCAAAAGTAGTAAATATGAGTCAATATGAAAAAGCAATTAAAGATAGTGGGGCAGTTTTATCTAGTGATTATGTTGTTAGTAAGGTATCTTTCCTTCTAGCAGATACTACAAAAGAAGAAGAAAAAGAAAAAGACAAAGATGAGGATAAATCAAAAACTACAACTAATGGTTCTTCTCAAAATGGTTCTACTCAATTTCGAGCAACTGGTGGAGGAACTGTTGGTGGAGTTACAGGAGGTACTGTTAGTGGTCGTGGGGTTACTTCTACAATTTCTGAACAAAATAAAACCAAGTCCGATTCTACTTTAAAAACAAAGAAGAAAGAAGAAAATGATGATAAAACAACTGATGAAACTAAAAAAACTACTGAAAAGACAACAACTGATGATTCTGAACAAACCTCAAATGAAACTTTAAAATCAAAAGAAGTAGATACGACAACTGATGATACTACTAGTACTGTCACTACTACTAGTGATGGAACAACAAATCAGAATACTACTTTTACGCAAACTACTACAACGAGTGAAAGTCAACCAGTAACAAATCAGACTGTATATAGTTCTAATACTTCAGATGTTGTACCTTCTGAAGAGAGTTATCAGACTGAACCTGAACCTGTAGAAGAAGCAACATCAACAGATTCAGAACTACCAATTGATTTAGAAGAAGAAGAGCCAGTGGTTCCAGTTGATTCTGATTTATATGAGAATGGTACTGGTGAATCTACTGTTCAACAAGTTCCAATTGTTCCTAGTGTACCTTCTCCTAAACCAAGTCAAAGTACAGGTAGTGCTGTCATTCCTGTTGCATTAGGTCTTGGCGCAACTGCCGCAGTTGGTGGTGGGGCAGCTTATTATATTCATAAAAAACATCAAGATGACGGTTACGCAGAATATGATGATGAAGAAGTTGGCGAAGATGATGGTGAATATGCAGATGATTATATGCAAGAAGATGAACCTATCTATGATCGTGATGAGGAAGATATAGTAGAAGAAAAAGCAATTCCAGAATTAAATGAGATTAATGATGGTGATATATAAAAAAAGTAAATACCTTGTTGTATTTACTTTTTAATTGGAAGTTTTTCTCCTTTTTTTAGATCTTTTACTGTATTTAGAGGTAAAAAGTATACATTGTAGGCTTTTCTTTTAAAAAATCTTCTTTCTGTTGCTACATTTTCATATAAAGCAATAATTGTTTCGTCTTTGTCTGTAAAACAAATATCTACTCTTTGAAGAAAAAAATCTGTACTAGCAAATTTCTTTTTAGGAAGTTTGATTGCATCTGTTAAGGGTTCCCAAGTAAAGCGAAGAGTCTTTATTCTTTCTTTAAAGGTAGTATATTCCTGAATGTTTATTTTTTTATTATTTATTTTTAGATACATATTCTCACCTTTTTTATTATAACATGCATTTCTTTTTCTTTAAATCTTTCTTAAAATGTGTTATCATATATTTGTTTGGAGGTGTTTGTATGAGTGGACATTCAAAATGGGCTACAATACATAGAAAAAAAGGATTAATTGATCAACAACGTGGAAAGGTTTTCCAAAAGTTAGCAAAGGAAATTATGGTTGCTGCAAAAGGTGGAAGCCCGGATCCTGCTCAAAATGCTGCATTGCGTTTGGCAGTTGATAAAGCCAAAGCTCAAAACATGCCAAAAGACAATATTCAAAAAGCAATTGAAAAAGCAACAGGTGGAACTGATGGAGCAAACTATGAAAATATTCGTTATGAAGGATATGGTCATGGTGGAGTGGCTTTCATGGTTGATTGTTTAACAGATAACAGAAATCGTACAGCTTCACAAGTAAGAAGCACTTTTACCAAAGCAGGAGGAAATTTAGGTACTGATGGTTCCGTAAGCTATATGTTTGAAAGACGTGGCTCTATTGTAATACCAGCAGATTACGATGAAGATACGATGATGATGACAGCTTTAGATGCCGGTGCAGAAGACTTTGAAAAAATAGAAGATACTTATGTAATTTCTACTGATCAAGCAAGCTTTACATCTGTTCGAGATGCATTAGAATCTGCAGATGTAAAAGAATTCTTAGAATGTGAGCTAACTTATGTTCCTACTATGGAAGTTGAACTTGATAGTGAAGGTCAAGAAAAAGTAATGAAATTAGTGGAAAACTTGGAAGACTTAGATGATGTACAAGATGTTTATTATAATTTGAAAGAAGATTAAATTTATAATAAATTGGGGTGATTTTGTGGACGAAGAAAAATTGATGAAGATTAATAAAGAATTAAAAGTTTGTATAAATGAATCCAGTTTTATTTCTATGAAATGTCGTAATAAATTATTAAAAATTTTTTCTGAAGAATTTTCTGTCAATTTAGATATTTCTAATTATAAAAATGTTGATTTGGAAATTAAAGAAGATTTTACAATTCTTTATCGAGATGATGTTTATTCTCCATCTAATAAAATTACTACTTTTGAAGAGTTAGAAGAGAAGTACTTATCTTTTAAAAAAAGAGCAGATGAATTAATCAAAAAAAAGGATATTAACTTTCAAAATAAAACGAATTGGAATAATATTAGTAATTTGATTATTGTGATTTGTATATTTTTAGTAATGATTGGTATTGGAATTTTAGTTGTTCATTCCTTTTTAATAGGAGATTATTATAATTGTTTATGGTTTATGGTATTCATTGTACCAGCTATTGTTCCAAGACTAAAAGATTCTTTGTCTAATAGGATTCAACAAGCAAAGAGATATTTGATGAGCTTATTTCAAAAGAAATAAGTTCTTTTATTATTATTATTTTTATCGTATAATATATAGTGAAATGATTATTTCTATTAATACTATTGAATGAAGTAGAAGTTCTACTTTTTTTCATTTGTCTTTATTTTTTGAATATAGTATAATAATGAAAGGTGAGTTTTATGAGTCGAACTATTAAAGCGCCTTGGCGTAAGTTTTATGGAAATGAGAAGGAGCATTTAGAGTATCCCGATTTTTCAGCCTATAAATTAATTGAATATACAGCTAGTAAACACTTAAATAATATTAGTTATAATTATTATGGAAATAAGAAAACTTATCATGAGTTTTTAAAACAAATCGATGAAGTAGCACGTAGTCTAAAAGCAATAGGAGTAAAACATAAAGATGTTGTATCTATTTGTATGCCCAATACTCCAGAGGGGATTATTTCTTTTTATGCAGCAAATAAAATAGGAGCTATTGCTTCTATGATTCATCCTTTAAGTGCAGAAAATGAAATTAAACATTATTTAAATATTTCTAAAACAGAATGGTTTATTACAGTGGACTTTACGATGAGTAAAGTTGATAAGATTATTGATGATACAAAAGTAAAAAAAGTAATTGTAGTAGGGGTAGGAGAGTCTATGCCGCCTCTTATTAAATCTTTATATGCTGCGAAGACTATGCCACAAGCAATTAAGTCTTTTCGACCAATTAATTATTTAAATAATGAAGTGTTTGATAAAAACAATAAAAAGATTAGTTGGAAAGATTTTATAAAATTAGGAAAAGATTATACAAAGGAAATTGATGATGATTTTAAAGGACGGGATATTGCGGCTATTTTATATTCTGGAGGTACTACTGGTACTCCTAAGGGAGTTAAACTTACTAATTTGAATTTAAATGCTTCTGCTATGCAAAATTTTGAACATGTTGCATGTTTAAGAGATAAAGATAAAGTTTTAGCAATTATGCCGATATTTCATGGATTTGGATTATCTGTATGTATTCATTGTGTTCAATATTTTGGAGGTACTAGTATTTTACTTCCACAATTTAATGCTAAAACGTTTGATAAGATTGTTAAGAAGTATGAACCGAATGTTATTGTAGGAGTTCCTACTTTATTTGAAGCGATGACTCAAAATAAGAATTTTAATCATATGAAATTAGATTATTTGACTTGTGTTATTTCTGGAGGAGATTCTTTATCTGTTGAGTTAAAGAAAAAATTTGATACTTGGCTTCAAAAACATCATTCTCCAACTACTATTCGAGAAGGATATGGTTTAACAGAATGTTGTGCAGCAAGCTGTTTTACTCCATTAAATTATTATCGTGAAGGTAGTATTGGAATTCCTTATCCAGATACTTATTATAAGATTGTAGAAGATGGAACAGAGCGGGAAGTTCCTTATGGAGAAGAAGGGGAAATTGTTATTACGGGTCCTACTGTTATGGCAGGATATATTAGAAATAGAAAAGAGACAAAACAAACTCTAAAGAAACATAAAGATGGAAGAATTTGGTTGCATACAGGGGATCAAGGATTAATGGATCAAGATGGTTTTGTCTATTTTAAAGGAAGATTAAAGAGAATGATTATTACATCAGGTTATTGTGTCTATCCAAATAATATTGAAAATGTCATTGATTCTCATCCTGATGTACGGATGAGTTGTGTGATTGGAATTCCTCATCCTTATAAAGTAACTGTTGCGAAAGCATTTATTGTTTTAAAAGATGGTGTGATGAAGTCAGATGAATTATTATCCTCTATTAAGGAATTAGTAGAGAAAAATTTAGCTAGATTTTCTTGGCCATATGACTATGAATTTCGTGATGAACTACCTAAAACATTAGTAGGAAAAATTGCTTATAATGTATTGATTCATGAAGAAGAGATGAAAAATCAAAATAAGAAATTTTCTG
>CAMOGG010000017.1 GCA_946614095.1 uncultured Caryophanales bacterium
ACATAAACACATGTTTTAGCAACAAAAAAACTTAAAACTTCAGATCAAAATGATACTGAAGTTTTATTTTATAAATGGCGTTCCCGACCAGAATCGAACTGGTAATCTACCGCTTAGGAGGCGGTTGCGTTATCCTATTACGCCACGGGAACATATACATTTATTTTAACACTTTAGTCAAAATAAATGTATTATTTTTAATTATTTTCTATTAAACCTCTTGTATTACTGTAATAATCATAGGCTTTGCTTCTGTTTCTTTATAAAAGAATTTTCCTAAGACATCTCTTACATCATTCTTTATTTTACTATAATCTACTCTTTTGGTACTTGTTTCAATATTAGACTCAATGACTTCTCTTGAAATAGCTTTTGTTTCTTCTAATAAATCTTGACTTTCTTTTACATAGATAAATCCTCTTGTTAGAATTTCAGGCCCTCCCAATACTTTTTTTGTATTTTTGTCTAATGTGCAACTGATAATAACAATACCATTCTCTCCTAACATTTCACGGTCTTTTAATACTAAGTCTCCAATATCACCTTGATTTTTTCCATCAATTAGAATTTCGTCAACCTCTACTTTTTCTATAGAATTAGTGTTTTTTCCTCCAACCATTTCAAAAACATCACCATTCAATTTTAAAATAATATTTTCTTTCGGTATACCTAATTCTTCAGCTATCTCTGCATTTGCATATTGATTTCTATATTCTCCTTTTACAGGAAAATAATAAGTTGGATCCATTAAATTAATCATTAACATTAAATCTTCTCTAGATGCATGATGTGATAAGTGTTTTTTATTTGATAAAGAAATTGCATCTGCTCCTAACATTGCTATCTCATCCATTATAACTGCTAAACGTTTTTCGATTCCTGGATAAGATGGTTCTGTTATAAAGATTGTATCAGTTTCTCTTATTGTAATAAACTTATCAAATCCTTTAATAATTCTTTCTAAATTAGCAAATGGTTTTTCTTTACCATCTGATATTAAAACAACTGCATTTTTACTTTCTAAATCTGATAATGTTCCAATTTTGTCTTTATCAATACTTAAATATCCTTCTTCAATTGCTTTATTAATTAGTTCTTGAAGAGACTTTCCCATGATGACAATTTTTCTGTGAGTTTTGGATACTTCATTAAATAACTCCTGAATACGATAAAAATGTGCTGGTAAAACAGTTGCAATAATTCGATCATGAGATTTATTAATTACTTCTTTTATAAAATCACTAACACGGTTATGAGGAGAAGTATGTCCTTGATGATCAGCATAAAACGATTCACTTAATAAACATAATACTCCTTGTTTTCCAACATAGGCTAATTTACCAATATCCGTTTTATAAGAACCAATCATTGTGGAATCAAATGTAAAATCACCTGTGTAGACGATTGCTCCATCTGGCGTATATAACACATAACATACAGCATCCGGGATAGAATGTGTTACGGATATTGGGAAAATTGAATTCTTTCCAAAGTCTAGTTTTACATGTGGTTTAATTTCTATTAGATTTCTTTTTTCTAATGTTTTCTTGTTTAAATCTCTTTTGACAATTTCTAATGTTAGTTTTGTACCATATACTGGAATTTCAGGTATTGCATCTAAAATATCTGGAATAGCTCCCATATTCGTTTCATGACCATGAGATAGAAAAATTCCTTTAATATTTTTTCTATTTTTTATTAAATAGTCAAAGTTTGGAATAATATAATCAATTCCTAAATTTAAGTCATTATCGTATTTCAATCCGGCATCAAAAACAAAGATATCCTTGTCAACGTTCACTACATACATATTTTTTCCATTTTCATTTAGCCCACCTAAGGCAAATATTTTTATTTTACTCATTTTTTACTCCTTTCTTTTATGGAACCGAAAAACAGCATCTTCATTATATCACATTATTTCTTTAATGACAATGAAAAGGAACCCATATTGGTTCCCCTATAAATTTTCGATTATATTCTATCTTTCACTATTATCATATTGTTGATTGATTCGTTTTTTCTGCTTTTAAATACTCTTCTAACAATTTGACTACTTCATTATTTACAGTGTCTCCAAATTCTTCTACTAATGAAAGGTTGCTACGTTTGTTTCTTATACTTTTTATTTGTGATGCAATATGTGTAAATCTCGTATAATCCTCGTCTTTCCCGCTTTTTGTACTTACACCTAAAATTATTGTTGTACCTTTTTCTCTCATGAATACCAAACGGTAATCATCTGCTAAGTGAGTTCTAAACATGGAAACACCATGTTCTTCTTTAATACTTCTGATGATTTCAGTCGAAGGAACAATTCTTTCTTTTGACAATTCATTTTGAATCTTTACTAATAAAGCTTTTTTTACATGCTTTGGTAACCCTTTGATATCATCATAAACTATGTTTCCTGCAAAAAAAACTTTAAATCTATTTGCGGTTAAGAATGATAAATTATTTATTTCATCTGATAACATAGAATCTAATTCTCTTGTCTTGCTTTTTTGATATTCTTCTATTAATACAGATAAATCTTTAAACGTATCTGAAAAACATTCATCCACTTCACGATACTCTTCTTCTGTTGAAATACAATTATCACAAAAATCTAATACTGCTGAAGCATTTTTTATGATACTATATAAAACAAATAATTTAAGTGAATTTTCTTTATCTGATCCCTTATATTCTCTTTCAAAGTAATCTATCATTTCTATGCCATGTAAACTATCACTAGAATAGTCACAAAAACGTATAAAAGAATTTTCACATTCATCTAGTTCCATGGTATTATTTTCTAAAATATCTTCTATTTGAACTAATAATTGCTGAAACTTTTCAGTAATTGGCATATTTTTTAATCTTTTAATTATTCTTAATAGTTCCTGTTTTTCTAATATTTCATCATTATTGAATAGACTCATTTCTGATTTCCTTTCTTTTCTATGTCAAAACGATCTATTAGTTGATAAGCTAATGAACTGTTTTTTCTTGCTCCCATATCACTTTCTATATATAATTTATCCAATTCATAAGATATATCATGAATATTTTCTCCATTAATCAATTGTTCATATAGTTCAATTTCTCTTTTTAATCGATTAAAACTTAAACTAGTTAATTCTCCCTCTTTTATTACTTCATTTAATTTTTTTATATCTTCTAATATATCGATTTCTGTAATATTATTTTGATTTTCATAGTTTCTTTTCTTTAGACTTCTAGCATATCGAAGTAAAAATTTAAGTTCTTCTTCACTTAATTTTTTTTTATATATATCAATGAAATTCATAATGATTTCATAAGTTCTATTATTTTCTTCTTCCATACTTTTCTCCTATTTCTTTACCATTTTATTTAATGCTTTTCTTGCTGCTTCTTGTTCTGCTTCTTTTTTACTTGTGCCAATTCCTTCACCATAGATTATTCCATCTATTGTTACTTCTATTGTAAAACGTTTATCATGAGCAGGCCCTTCTTCTTTTATTAATTTGTATTCTAGAGATTTTTGTTCTGTTTGAACATATTCTTGTAATGTACTTTTATAATCACTAAAGAATGTTGTATTAGGATCTTCAATAAATGGTACAATTACTTTTAAAATTGTTTTTCTAGCAGTAGCATATCCTAAATCTATATAGATTGCTCCAATTAAAGCTTCAAAAATATCTGCTACTATTGCTTTTTTCATACCTTCTTTGCTTTCACCATTTCCTACTAAAATATATTTTTGTAGATGAAGACTATTTGCATAAGAATAATTGGCATTTTCACAAACATAACTAGCACGTACTTTGGTCATTTCCCCTTCAGTGTCTTTGTGATTGGTAAACAAATAATCTGCAACTACTAAATCAAGTACAGCATCTCCCAGAAACTCTAATCTTTCATAATCATTCTTCACTTTATGTTCGTTAACATATGAACTATGAGAAAATGCTGTTTTATATAAATTCATATCTTTTGGTTTAATTTTTAGTTTTTCAAATAATTCTTCCATATTATCACCTACCTCATTATAACATAGAAAAGAAAGATAGTAATCTTCCTTCTTATTATTTATTATCCTTGTAGCAATTCACTTAAGGCAACCGTTGGCCATCCCAACCACCGAATTCTAGCTTTTACTTTTCCAACAACATTACCTTTTGATACGAGCCAACCATCTTTTGATTTGTTGGCATCTCCTTTTGTTTGATAATACCGAATTCCGTTTTTTTCTTTAATTCCTATCATACGGTGAACAACTACTCTTCCCTGTTCTCTAAAAGCAATAATATCATTTTTATTTACTTGTTTTACTTTTTTATCAATAATTACAATATCTCCTTTGTTAATAGAACCTTTCATTGAACCAGAACCGATTGCTAATGAAGCAAAACGAAATACATTACTAGTTAGATAAATCATTATAAATAGTATGATAAATACTACTATATTGATACAACGAGACATAATTTTATTTTGAGCTAATTTTCTACTATTTATTACTTTATCAAACTTTATTGTTGATATATTCATAATCAAAATAAGTATAATAATTGGTAAAATAGAATCTATAATTATTGTAAAAAAATCTCCTAAGTTTGGTACTACTGGTAAAAGGTAATATGGTATTTTTAATAAGAGTTGATAAACTATACTATTATTTTTATTTGATTTGTAGGTAATATATGTTAATGTAATATTCTTTAATAAAGCTGGTACTAATAATGTTAATATTGCATTAAATATATCTACTCTTGTATTATAAATCTTCATGTTTACTAACATAGGTATTTCTAATAAGAAACAAATGATAGGAGTTAACCATACAATTGATTTATGATAGGCATTATTTTTTATTAATACTTCTCTGATTGTTTCTATTGAATAAATTGTAATTAAAGATGTTCCTATATTATATAAGATTCCAAGTATTTTTTTACTATATGTAGAGTAAAAGAATCCTGAAAAAAATCCAATAAAATAAGTAATTGCATAATAGAATAAAATTGCAATCGTTGTTATTAATAGAATATCTGTATTAAACCGTTCTTTTCTTTTTTCAGGTTTTAAAATAATTGATATGGCTATTGCGAGGATAATAAGAATTGTTAAAGAAGTATAATAACTAATTGAAAATAATATCATGCAAAAAAGAGAGGCAATTATGAGTGCCAATTCGATACAAATAATCTTTGTGGAATGTTTCATAATTATCTCTCCTTTTAATTTTGTCCATATGTAATTTTATAAGAGAAATCTAATTGATCATAATCTGTTGTTGATGCTGTTGTTCCTGTATGTTCTATCGTTAATACTACAGTTTTTACGGTTGGTGCAGAACCACTTTTCGCTGCAATGGTATCACCTATCGCTACAAGAGATGAAGAAGCTTCATTATCATAGTGTAATTTATAGGTAATATCTCCACATACCATAGTACTTCCAGATGTGGTACATGTTGTGTTGGTAGGTTTTGTAATATCAATAGCACTTATTTTTCCACCAATTGTTCCGTTATTTTTTATCGTAAAAGTATAAGCACATTTATCCCCCACATCTGCTAACGTAGTGGTTATTCCAGATATTGTATCAGTTGTCGCAGTAGCAGAACCACAAGATGCTAATGAATTTGTTGTTGTTGCTACTCCTGAAACTGTTCCGGTTTGAAACCCTATGTCCCATGTCATGGCATTTTGTGTTACCTTATTAACTGTTACTGTTAGTGTTGTTCCTAATGCTGCATAAGCAATTGAAATACTTAAAAGCATCACAAATGCTACTATCATGAACGATAGGACTAGTTTCTTTCTTCTTATCATATATCCCCCTATTTCTTGTCTTCGTAATCAGATTCTTTCATTGTAAACTTATATGTTTTATGAATATCTTGTACATAAAACTCTGTTTTAATATCATTTACTTTATAATATAAAATTGGTTTATCAATTGTATCTCTTACATCTAATAATTCTAAGAATGATTTTACCTTGTATACTTCTTGATCATTAATAATTGTAGTTTTATCTTCTAATGTAATGATTACTCTATCATATGTATTTAAAATTTGTTTTAATTTTTTTTGATATGTAGATTTTTTTGTTCTTGTTTTCCATAAGAATTTTAGCATATTCAATAATGATATAATTGTTAGAAGGATACCTATAGCCATTCCTGCTATTAGAGTATATTTTAATCCTTGATTTGATTTAATTTGATATACTTTTGATTCATTATTTATTTCTTTTTTACTAATATTATAAGAAATTTTGGTTAATGGAACTGTTATTGAAGACACTTCATTTTCTTTTTGTCCTTCTTTTAATACTAATGTAATAATTAAATTACTATTATTAATTAGACCAAAATCATTTTTATAATTTTGTGCATAATCATTATATTTTTTAAAAGGAATTTCTACTGACTCTGATATATTCAAAACATTTCCATCTAAATCTATTTTCTTTACTGAAGTTAGTTTCTTTTCTTTGTTTAAAAATTCTCTTTCATCTTCATCATCAGTTTTCATTTGCATTTTACTCTTGATATAGTATTGATAATGATTCTTTTCTTTTTCTTGATAAACTGCACTATAATTAAAATCTGCCCGTATTGTGTCCGTAATAGCTGCGATATATTCTGCATTTTCTCCTATACATTTGTCTTGATAGTAATTATTTTCTTTTAGACATACTTGATAAGTTACCTTTGCATTTTCTGTATAAGTTGAATTTTTATTTATCAATAATCGATAACTTGTGTAAGAAATAATAATTAACAAAACGGATAGTACGGAGCATACAGAATATTTAATCATTCTATCTTGATAGCTTTTATGCTTTGTATGATTCTTTATTAAATCTGAATGTTCTATCGGGGTGTTTGATATCATTTTTGTTGGTACTTCTTCTACGATTGGTTCAGATTTAGTCTCAGCTGGCATATTTATAGAAGAATTTACTGATTCTTGAACTGATTCAAGTTCTTCCGTTGATAACGGTTGCTCTAATGGTGGAACTTGACTTGTTTTTTCTAAATCTAGTACTTCAACATCATTTTGTTCTTCCATTACTAGTACCCCTTTCCTTTCTTTTTATTTCTTTATTTTTGTGTGTAATTTAATGTAAATCCTCCGTTATTTTGAATACTTTCACTACCTGTAGCAGTTCCAGTATATTCAGCTGATAAATATACATCTAATGTTCCTGTAGTTGCTGATAATGTACTATTTGTTCCAAGTAAAGAGTTTCCTGCTTGATCACTTGTTAGTTTATATGTTATATTTCCGCAAATCATTTGTGAAGTAGTTGCTGTATTACAAGTTGTTGATGCTGGGGCTTGTGCTGCAATTGTTGATAATAATGCATCTACAGATCCTGTGTTTTTTATTTTTAATTTATATACGCATTTGTCATGTAGAGTTGTAAGTGTGGTACTAGCAATTGATACTGTATTTGTGGTTGCTGTAGCATCTCCACATACAACAGCACTACCTCCTGTTTTTGTTCCAGAAATTGTACCTGTTTCAAATCCTACATTCCAACTTAAGGAATTTTGTTTTACATTACCAAATGTTATGGTTAGAGTTGCACTTAAAGCTGAATATGCTACTACTAAACCGAATAAGCAGGCACATAATATTGTTACAATAATCATTGTTTGTCTATTGTGTTGACTTTGTTCTTTTTCCATATTATTCTACTCTCCTTTACGCTTGTACATAACTAAGGGTAAACTTTGCCCCTGTATGCGTGATTGCTGTTGATTGTAATGTATTTGCATTATACATTGCTACTAAATAAATTGTTTGTGTATTATTTGGGTTTAATGCCCCACCTGTTGTTAATAAAGTACTACCTGCTGCATCTGTAGTAAGTTTATATGTAATATTACCACATACTAAGTTTCCACCTGCTGCTGTTCCACAAGAAATTCCACTTGGTGCTGTTGGAGTTATAGCATTTAATTTAGCTGCTACTGTTCCACTATTTTTTACAGTCAATGTGTAAGTACATTTATCTCCTGGTTTTGATAAAGATGTATCAGCAACTGTTACAGAGGTTGCTGTGACGGTTGCTGCGCCACATGTTCTTCCTGTATCTGATGTTCCTGCTGCTGTAACGGGAGCAGATGTCCCTGTAAAAGCTACATTCCATGATAATGCACTCTGTGTAACTGTCCCAAATGTAATTGACAATGTTGTTGATAATGCTGCATAAGCAATTCCTACTCCTACTACTAATATTGCAGCTACTAGTAATACAAATTTTAATTCTTCTTTTTTTAATTTTTTCATATTTCTCTCCTTTATTTTTGATTAAATACTAATGTAAATTTCGCACCTGATTGTGTTGTTGCTGTGGTTGCAAGTGTTGTTCCTGTATATTGTACTACTAGATAGGTATCCATAGTTGTTGCCGTAGTACCTGATTTTTTAGCAAGTGCTGTACCAGTTGTTAAATTCGTAGTGGTTATTGCATATGTTGAAGTATTTGCTGATGCTGTTTTTACTAATTGATATGTAATATTTCCACAAACTAGTTTTGCTGATGCAGATGTTGATGCATTAGTTGTTGTACAACTTGTAGATCCTGGTGCTGTTGCTGTTACTGATGCTAATGTTGCATCAATTGTTCCATTATTCTTTACCGGTAATTTATAAATGCATGCATCTCCTGGCTTTGATAATGTGGTATCGGCAACTGTTACAGCAGTTGCTCCTACTGTTGCCGTTCCACAGGTTCTTCCTGTTGCACTTGATCCTACTGCTGTTGCCGTTACTGATGTTGCTGTTGTATCAAAGCCAACATCCCATGTTAATGCATTTTGTGTTACTTTATTTACTGTAATCGTCAATGTTGTTGAAAGTGCTGCATAAGCAATTGCAATACTGCATAGTGCTACAATTACAGCGATTAATCCTATTTTATAATTTCTTTTCATATTCTCTTCTCCTAACTTTGAGCCATTGTTAATGTAAATTTACCATTTGTTTGTGTTACTGCTGAACTATTAATACCTGTTCCAGTGTATTGTACAACAAGATAAAAATCTTTTGTTCCATCTTTGGCAATTGCTGTTGATGGAACCGTAAGATTGGATGTTGTTATTGTTGTTCCACTAACAGTAGCTGATGCATATATTCCATAGGTGATATTTCCACATACCATTTTTGCAGTGGCTGATCCTGATGCACTGGTGTTTGAACAGGTTGTGGATGTTGGTGATGTTGGAACAATGGAACTAATTTTTGATGAAATGGAACCAGTATTTGTAATTGTACATTTGTATACGCAACCATCTAAAGGTTTAGATAAAGTTGTATCTGCAACTGTTGCTGCTGTTCCTGAAACTGTTATCGCTCCACACGTTCTTCCTGTTGCACTTGTACCAACGTCGTTTGTTTTAGAACAAGTCATTGTTTGTCCCCATGTTTGAACGCTTTGTGTTACTTTGTTTGTCGTAATTGTTAATGTTGTTGATAATGCTGCATAAGCTATAGCAATTCCACATAATAAAACAATAGCAACTAACAATGCTACCCTATATTGTTTTTGTCTCACTTTTTCTCTCTTCCTTTCTCTACTCTTCTTACTTTATTTTTATTTTATCCTATATTTTTTATTATTTCAACTCATATTAATAATTCTTTACTATACTTTACATTTTTAGTATGTAATCGCTTCTATAAGATTTACTTGAAAAATCTCATGAATGATAGTACAATAATGATAGTAATAGAGGTATGATATCTGATGAATATGAGTTTCTGTCATTCCTATTTTTTATCATTATTATTTATAAAAATGTGGATGTATTCGTATTATTTGAAGATGTAAAAATATCATTTAAATTTATGCTTATAAAAAGGAGATAAAAGAATGAAAAGATTAAAGTATTTAGTTTTTATTATGAGTATATTATTTCTTACAGGTTGTACCAATGA
The DNA here is from genome assembly GCA_946614095.1 of uncultured Caryophanales bacterium. Lineage (GTDB taxonomy): Bacteria > Bacillota_I > Bacilli_A > RF39 > UBA660 > UBA3789. The sequence continues at coordinate 9,932 of CAMOGG010000017.1, forward strand.
TACCATGGATAATATCGATATTATTGTGACGAATTATCCAAATGAATTTGTTGTTAAGAATCTTTATGGAGAACATGCTAAGATTTCTTCGATTTATCCAGATGGAGTTGATATTCAAAATTATAAGATTAACAATAAACAAAAATTAGATTACTCTACTCGAGATTTATTTGTTTATAATGGTTTATTAGAAAAAGAAAGAGATTTAGCGATGGATTTGTTATCTATTAATCCAGACTTAAAAATTATTGATACTGCTTACGTATTAGAAACCGATTACTCTCCTGAAGAATTATGGTTGAATCCATCTTCTTTACTGATGATGGCTCAAAATGTTCGTTTAAGTTTGAATGAATATGTTACTAGTACTTATTTAAAAAAAGAAATAGATGAATCTTATGAGAAGTTAAAAATTGAACTTAGTGAATTAGATGCTGAGTATCGTGTAGCAGTTGATAGTACGAATAATAAGACTGTGGTTGTTGCAGATAGTGCTTTAAAGTATTTAGAAAAATTTGGTCTTACTGTTGTTTGTATTGATAGTGATGCTACTCAAAAAACTTTAGCAGATGCTGAAAATTTAATGGAAAATGATAGTATTAGTTATATCTTATTGTTTAAGGGACAAGAAATGAATGAAAATGCAAAAAAATTATTAGACTCTTATAATAGTGTTCAAACATTAGAATTACATAAATTAGATAATATAACAGATGATGAGCGAACTGAAAAGAAAGATTACTTGTCCATTATGAGAGAAAACCTAGAACTAATTAAGAAAGAATTATATCAATAAAAAAGAATAGTTTTCTTCACGAACTATTCTTCTTTTATTTTTGTCCTAATTTTTTTACTAATTCTTTTGCTTGAATTTGTTCTTCTTCACTACCTTCTCGTGAAATAATTTCTTGAACTTTTTCTTTCCATCCCTTAGAATGGATAATTCTTTTTGCTTTTGGATCTTTAGTAAGAGTAAATTTATCTAATTTACTTAGTGCTTCAAAGTCAATTGCTTTCATGTTAAATAAAGCATTCCCACTTGCTGAACTAATACTTTCTCTATTGTATTCTCTATCTAAAATTACTTCTCCATTTGGGTAAATATATGCTACATAACCTTTGTATTTTAACTTTCCCATTACTTTTGCTAAATAGTTACTTTGTTCATAAACTCTTGTTCTTTCTTCTCCAAGCTCTCTTAGATGATTTATTTGTGCTTGACTCATTTTGGTTTTACGTGCTTTTTTTGTTGCTGGAACTGTTGAGAATAATTGTTGAGTTTCTGGTATTAACTCCCAATTAACAATTCGACTAGTTTCTTTTAATTTCATTTGTAATAATCGATATCTTCTTAATATTTCTTCTATATCAACTCTATTTCCATCATCATCCATTATACTTCCTGATAAATTATAGTTTGAATTTATGTATTTTCCTATTATAGAAAGATATGTTTCTATTTCTTCGCGATTATCAGTATTTTCTCCACTATTCAATATTTGAGCAATCACTAGCATAGCTAATTTATCTTGATCAAAGTGCTCTTCTAAATAACGATTTGCACAACGTGTTTTTGTTTTTTCTTGATATTCTTTTCTATGTTCTATAAATCTTCTATATAACTCTACTTGTTTTGGAAGAAAGTTTTTAAAACTATATTGTAGTGCACAAGAATAATAATAATGAGTTCTTTTCTGATACTCTTCCTCTGAAACAATTCCTTTTTGAGTTCGAGTAATATTCATATATTTTCTTCCCTCTATTAAATCTCTATAAAGAGCTGGAAATTCTTTCTGCAATTCTTCTTCTGTTTTGATTCCTTCTAATACTTTTAGACGTTCTCTTCCTTTTTCTTCAAATTCTTTATCATCTATAGGATTTGATATTTTCATATTTAACAAATAGGACACTTTTTCTACAAATTCCTCGTAACTAGGACGAAATTTTCCTAGAACACTATCTTTTCCACTATATAGTGTAAAGTAGTCCCCAAAGTCTTCTTGAAATTTACGATAATGAAAAATATCATGAATCATATGATAAGTACTATTGCACATATTTTCATGATGAAATTGATTTGGCTCTGTTGTTTTATTACATTCCCTCATAATTGACGCTAGAGAAATATTGATAATTCTTTTTTCATTCATCCTACCCATCCCCTTAAATTGTTTCTTATTATATCACAAAATATAAAAAAAAGAAAGGAATTTCTTCTATGTTTCCCATTCTGGTATCAAAAATGTTTGGGGACTAGAAATCCTTTTATTATATTTCATGAGACCAATTAATATCCTGCTTTGGGTATCTTCTGTTATATTTAGGTCCTTGAAAAGGTGGTTTAGGATATTTAGTTCTGTGATTGGTTCTTCGTTTTTCATGATTTTTTTTAATAGTTGGTGATAGTTTTTTTTATCTTTTAGTATTCTTTCTATTTCTTCTTGAGACTTTTTTTCTTTCTCTTCTATTAGTTTCATAAATTGATTAATATAGTCTAATTGAGATTCTGTTATTTTATAAGTTGTATGTTTTTCTTTATTTAAGGATAATAAAATTTTTATTACTTCTAAATGATTTATTAATTTTGATTCTTCTTTGTCTGTTAATTCATTTATTATTTTTTCTATCTCATTTATATCTATATTCATGATGGTGTTTTTATCTTTTTTTAATTGATTGATTAATTCTCTTTGTGATGAAGAAGTAAGACTGTTTTCTTTTTCTTTTTGATCTAATTTGCTTTGAAGCTTTAGTATTTGTTCTTCTAACAAGCTAACTAGTAGTAATTCTTCTTCCTGCATATTATTCTCCTTTCTAATGATGAGTGAATCTATTTATTTCTTCTCCTAGTAATTCATCTAGTAATTCTTCGGTATTTTCCATATTATTGTCTTCATAAAAGTCTTCTAATTCTTGATAAGCATTTTTTCTTCTTTTCTTTTGATTTTGTTTCTTGCTCAATTCATTCATTCTTTCAAAAACATGCGTAATGACTACTAGTTTGGTTGCACTTGGTAACTCTATTTCTCTCATGATTTCTTGAAAGAATTCAATATCATCAATCTCTTCTACTAATTGATTATTATCAAATTTTGTTGCTAGATTAAATAGTAATTCCATGAATCGATATAATTCTTTTAATCTTTCTTCTTCTTTTGACCCCTTAATGGTCCATAGATATCTTTCACTTTTTTGAATAATGGTTTCTATAGCGGATTCTGCTGCATCTTGTTGAGGCTTCACTATTGGATTATCCATTAGCCCCGACTCATTTAAGTAGTATAAGTTTTTAATTTCACTCACAATATGATGATATTCTCTGTCATCTGATATTACTTTTTTTAAGATACGATAAAACTCTTGCTTTTTTTCATCTTTTGATGCATATACTTCTATAGCAAATCCGGTTATAGAAGTTCTTAATACTTCTAATAGGTCTTCAATATATTTTCTTTCTTGCTGATTTTCTTTAATATGTTCTATACCGTGTTCTTGTTTTAAAATCCATTTTTCTAATTCCGTTAAAAATTGCTCTATGGAATTCGTTTCTTCTGACATATTAGACACCTCATACTCTATTCTGATAAAATTATACAATACTTTTTTTCAAAAAAAAAGAGTTCTTACTCATTTTGAAGAGAATTTAAATAAGACATCATAGCTCCTAGACCTTTTGTAAATAGTTTTTCTATCAATTCAGATGACTTTACACCTAGTTCTGATGCTTTATTATTATAATCTTTTTCTTTTGGTAAATAGTTTTTTGCATCTATTTTTTTTCCAGATTTGACATCTTTTTCAAATTGTTGCATTGCTTCATCTGTTAGAACTCTTTTATTTTCATAATAATCATTATTATATTTACTAAAATATAGAGAAAAGAATAATATTAAAAGAATAATAGACATTGCTTTAAGAATTCGATTCATGAATAACCTCCATAAAACATTCAGCAAAGGCTAATGTTGTATTCAATACTTCATTCGTTGTATTTTCATAACCACCTATTTCTATTAAAATAGTATAAGGAGAAAAATCTTGATTATAGATTCCATTTACTCCTACTCCACTTTTTCTATAGATTCCCTTACTTAGATTAGGATACTTTTCATTTATTTTTTGATGAATTAATTCTGTAAAGGAAAGATTTTCTTCATAGTTTGGATTTTCTAGACCAACAATAAATAAAATAGAAGCGTAGCTTTTATCAGAAATATCTATGGTTGTTTTTTCTTTTCTTATACTATCTCTATGAATATCAATAAAGTATTTTAAAGACGGATAATTCTTTTTTGCATTTTCTAGTAAAATTCTACTAGCTTTATAACTATTAGAATACTTCCAATTATTTTGTTTTAGTATATCAGATATAGAAGTTGTTTCTACAATAGTTTCTAAATTCTTTTTTTCAAAGACGTCTTCTAAAATATAATCATTCATCATAACCGTTGGATTGATACTAAACTCTATGTAGTCACTTGGATGATATTCTTCTGTTTGATGAGTATTATAGAGATAAATTAATGGAGAGGATTCTTTCTTTATACTTTGTTTTTTTAAACTTAGTTTCTCTGTAGGAACATATTGATTATACTCTTGATAGATTGTTTTTATTGGATTATTCTTTTCTAGTGCTTTTTCTACTAATTGTTTCATCATATTCGAATCATCTATTACTAGAGTATTTTCTACAAGATAATGAATTATTTTATTATCCTTTAGTCTTAATTTTGTAAGAGGTGTTTTTTGATTACTGATTCTTACTACAATAGAAAATAATATGATGACTAGTAAAAATTTATGCCTTTTTTGTCGTTTCTTTTTAACTTTTATTCTTTTTTTCATCTTATCACCAAGATGATTGTACTATCCTATAAAAGATTATTTTGTCGGATATAGTTCTTATGAAGAGAAAGATTTAATCCATCACTTATCAAATAAGATAATTTTTCAATTAAAAAATCAATGTTTGTTGGTGTTACCATTAAATTATCTTCTATTATGATATCTTCCTTGATATAGTTTTCAATAATTGTTTTGATATCTACTACAGTAGGAACTCCTATCGCTATAATATCGATATTCATTGTCTTTTTACTAATTTCTGCACGATTGTTTTGAATTCCACTGCCAGGGGATATTCCTTGATTAGTGATTTGAATTGTTTTTACTAATCGATTGATATGATTTGTTTTTAAGGCATCAATAACAATGACTTTTGTTGCTTTGGTATCATTTATTATACTCTTTATGATATCAGCTGTTTCTATGCCGGTATTCCCCATTACATCAGGAATAAAGGAACAGACGTTACTATAACCTTCTTCTATTTCTCCAAACAATGTTAAATATCTGGTTACTAGGATATGATCTACGACATTTGGTCCTAAAGAATCTGGTGTACTCTTTTCATTTCCTAAACCGATTACTAAAATAATATCATTTTTTTTGATGTTTAAATAATTCTTTATTTCTTTTGTAAATACTTTTAGTACTTTTTGATAATTTTCTTTTTCTGTTATGTCTGGAAATAAAATTGTTGTATAATGATTCTCTTTATTTTGATTTTTCATGACTTTTATTTGATCATATTCTTCTATAATAGATGATTCTTCTAATTGTACATCTTTCTCTAAAATTAAATCAGTTCTAACATTTTTTTCTAAATTCATATTATCGCCCTTTATATTATTTGCAAAAATGTCGTTTTTATTTGCTTTTTTCTTGTTTTTTTGATAGAATGAATATGTTTACAAAAAGTGAGGTGAAAAAATGCCAAATATTAAAAGTGCTAAAAAGCGTATGCGTTCTAATGCTAAGAAAGCAGAAGTAAATACTTTAATTATTTCTAGTATGAGAACTGCTATTAAAAAGTTCGAGAAAGAAGCAAAGGCTGGTAATCTAGAAGGTGCTGCTAATCATTTCAATACAGCAATTCAAAGAATTGATAAAGCTATGTCTAGTGGAAAAATTCATAAAAATAAGGCAGCTCGTTTAAAATCAAGATTAACAAAAATTAAAAATGGTATGGAATAATCAACCAATTAGAAATAATTGGTTTTTTATTTACATTCCTTTTCTTTTCTAGTAAAATAATATTGATAGTAGGAGGCGCTATGAAGAAGATTGCTACACTTGGATTACTAATGATTTTAATTGGATTAGTTATGATTCGAAAAGATGATATTGTTACTCTTTTTAATACTAGATTTGAAACTAAAAATATTGCAGTTAGTTTGGGAGAGGCAAATTCATATTATCGAGATTATAATTTTCAATATGTTAAGAATACAGAAGATTTTAGTCCAAATAGTTTTCAAGATATATTAAATATTTATTATACTGTCATTAATGCTGGTAAAAGCTCTTTTTCTTTTTATTGCCCTGTTGAATATGAAGAATGTTTAGATGATATTCAAAAGCTAGCAAATGATCAAACTCAGTTATCAGATATTAATAATTTTGTTCATCCTTTTAATGGATTTGCTCATATTGAAACTAAATATGATACTTTAGGAAAGGTAACTATTAGTATTATTCATAGCTATTCGAAAGAACAGATTGAAAAAATTAATGAACAAGTAGATGACTTATATATGAAACTAGTAAAGAATGATGCAACTTTGGAAGACAATATTCGTAGTATTCATGATTATATTATTGAACATACAAAATATGATACTTTGCGGAGTGATAAAAATATCTTAGATTATCATTCTGATATTGCTTATGGACCTTTATTTGAAGGATATGCTGTTTGTGGTGGCTATACTGATTTAATGGAATTATTTTTAGAAAAGTTAAATGTAAGAAGTTTTAAAGTTTCCAGTAATGATCATGTTTGGAATGCAATACAAATGGGAGACGCTTGGTATCATTTAGATTTAACTTGGGATGATCCGGTAGCTGATAATGGAAAGGATTATTTGGAACATAGCTTTTTCTTGATTAATACCAAGCAATTATTAGATTTGGAAAAAACTCAACATACCTTTAATCAAGATGTATATTTAGAATTAAAAGAAAAATAGACTTGTGTGTCTATTTTTTTGTTTCTTCTATTATATGATTTATGGTGTTGGTAAAATCATTCCAATCTACTTCTATCCATTCTGTTGGAAATTGATGACGAAAGAAGGTATATTGTCTTTTTGCAAATCTTCTAGAATTTTGTTTAATTTCTTCTTTTACTTCCTCTAAAGATTTATTATTATATAGATAATCATAAAATTCTTTATAGCCAATCCCACTATTTAAAATTCTTGAAGTTTTATATTTTTCTTTTAAAGAATGAATTTCTTCTAATAAGCCATTTTGAAACATTTGATCTACTCTATGATTAATCTTATCATATAGTATTTTTCTTTCTGTTGTTAGACCAAATACTTTAATAGGATACAGACATTTATCTTTATTATGAGAGATTACTTCATGATTTTCTAATTTATTTAACAATCGAATTAAACGTCTTCTATTTCCCGGTTCTACGATTATATCTGGTTGGTATAACTTTATTTTTTTCAGAATTTCTTTATTTGATAAGTCTAAATAATCATTATTTACGGTTCCTTCTTGAAACTGATAATCATATAGTGCTGCTTTGATATATAATCCTGTACCTCCAACAATAATGATTCTTTTTCCTCTAGATGTAATATCTTTGATTAACTCTCTTACATCTTTTTGATAGTCATAAACACTATATTCTTCTTCTACTTCTTTTATACTGAATAAGTGATGGGGAATATTTTCTTGTTCTTCTTTGGTTGGTTTAGCACTACCAATATTTAAATCTTTATAAATGGAAACACTATCTCCATTTATAATCTCAGCGTCTAATTTTTTGGCAAGTTCAATACTACATTTTGTTTTCCCAACTCCAGTTGGACCTACTATTACTATGATTTCTTTCATGTTAGTCCTTTCTTCTTTTTTGATATGTTACAATTCCATCTTCTTTGTCACCTTGAAAATCACTAAACGTTTGAAGATATAAAACATATTCATTTAAAATATGACTTGTTTCTATATAGTCATTTAAATTATTATTAATTCCATAATAATATAGTAATTGTATGATTCCATCCTCTTTTAAATAAGATAACCATTTTTCAAAATTTTCTTTTAAAAACTCTTCTTTTGACTTGTTACTATCTTTTATAAAAATGGGAAGATACTGTAAGATATTGGAAAAAATGATTCGATCAAATTGTTCATTTGATAAAGTCTCTTCCATGGTAAAAATATTTCCTTCTTTGAATTCTATTTCTTTTTCCTTTAAAACTTGTTGAAGCTTTTCATAAGAAGAATCATCATGAAGATATGGATTCATATTTTGTACATCACGCCATGAGAATAGTTCTTCTGTTTGAGAAATTATTTTTTGAGAGATTATTCTTTTGTATATATTTTCTCTTTTTTCTCCTAAAATCATTTCTTTTTTTAGTTTTAAATATTCATATGTATTTGGATTAATATCATATAAAACTACTCTACTAGCACCTAATAATAATGCATTTAATGCTTGATCTGCTGAAGAGCCAACGGTTAAAAGACTTTTATTTTCTAATTTTAATATTGGAAAATATCCAGCAATATTTTCTGTTGTAAAAGGATATACTTTTTGAAAGATGTTACTCATCTATATTCTCCCCTTTCTTTTCACAAACGGGGATTATTGTATCATACTCCTATTCATTAATCAAGTTGACGTTTGAATAGTTTTTCTAGTTCATATTTACTATAAGTTATAATGGTAGGTCTTCCATGTGGACATGTAAATGGATTTTCACAATAGCGAATATTTTCTAAGATCCAATCTTCTTCCTCCTTTGAAATATAGGTATTGGCCATTACCGACATTCTACAGGCTGTCGTTGCTGCCATTCTCCATATAAATTGATCATAATCAAAATTTCCTTTTTCAATAATAATGTCAATCAATCTTCTAATAATGTCTTCTGATTTTTCTTCCGGTATCCAGCTTGGATGAGAACGAATAATCATTGTATTACCACCAAACTCTTCTACTTCAAAGCCATTTTTTTCTAGTACTTCAAAACGATCTTTTGCTAGAATAAATTCATCTGGTCGTAATTCAATTTTCATTGGTATCAGTAAATCTGTTTTTTCTTTTGACTCTTTCATTTGCTTCAAAACTTTTTCATAATTGATTCTTTCTGCCGCTGCATGTTGGTCAATTAAATACATCCCATCCTCATTTTCTGCAACAATATAAGTTAGTAAGACTACACCACGAGAAATCATTTTTTTAATACGAGGCTCTTTTTTTGGTTTTTCTATTTTTTGTTCTTTTTCTTCTTCTTCTTCTTTGCTAGATTGATACTCCTTCTTTTCTTCTTTAACTTCAAAATCTAATTGGAGTTCTTCATATGCTTTATCCTCTTTGATTTCTTCCTTGATATTAAAATCATCTTTATGAATTTGTCTTGATACTTCGCTTACTGAATAACTATCTCTTACTGTAACTTCTGGAATTAAGTTTATCTGTTCTAACTTTCCTGTTATTTCTTCTATGATAAGTTCTTTTAATGTATCCATTTTAGAAAACTTAATATCCATTTTAGTAGGATGAATATTAATATCTACTAGGATTGGATCTACTTCTATATTTAAGATAATAATAGGAAATCTACCTTTATGGATATAAGTATGGTAACAGTCTACTATACATTTATTTAATTCATTATTCTTAATTACTCTACCATTTACTAAAGTAGTAATAGAATTTCTGTTTCCTTTCGTCACTTCTGGATAGGAAACAAAACCATTTATCAAATAATCATCATTTTCTCCAGAGATAGGGATCATTTTCTTTGTAATATCTATTCCATAGATTTCATAAATGACTTTTAATAAATCTCCATTTCCATCGGTTTTTAAAATTACTTTATCATTATTAATTAGTGTGAATTTTATGTTTGGATATGATAATGCCATTTTATTGATATATTCTACTATGTTGGCTAGTTCTACATATAGATTTTTTAAATACTTTAAGCGTACAGGAGTATTATAAAATAAGTCTGATACTGTAATTGTTGTTCCTTTTTGGAGATCGGCACGTTCTACTTTTAAATCTTTTCCTCCTGATAGAGTTAAAAGAGTTCCTGTTTTTCCATTACTTGTTTTTAAGCGAACATTTGATACACTTGCAATGGATGGTAATGCTTCTCCTCTAAAGCCTAGTGATTCAATATAAAATAAATCATCCAGATTTTTTAATTTAGAAGTTGCATGTCTTTCAAATGCTAAGATGGCATCTTCTTCATCCATTCCTATTCCATCATCACTTACTGTTATTTCTTTTACTCCAGAATCTACTAATTCTATTTTTATTTCTGTTGCTTCTGCATCAATGGAGTTTTCTACTAATTCTTTTACAACATTCATTGTCTTTTCGACTACTTCTCCTGCTGCTATTTTATTAGCTAAAAGTTCGTCCATTACTTGTATTTTACTCATCTTATCACGTCCTAATAGTTTTATTATATTATTTTTTCTACTATTTCGAAAGAAAAAATACATTTTCCATGTATTATTCTTCTATAATATATTGTTTTGCGACCATATAAAAGATAATATTCGCAATGATTTTTTGTTCATCTGGAGTAGCAGATCCATTAGAATGTCCTGTTTGAATAAAGGCATTATTTCCATATGTCGATAGATAGATTTTATTTGCATCAGATCCTGTCATACCATCAAATGTAATCCAAATATCTCCATTCGCTTCTTGACCATAAACATGACTTGCTGGTATTGTTAGTTGAGTTCCTACATTTCCTATAGTATATGGATATTCTGTAAAGACTCCACTTCTTATAATCTGAACTTTGGTGGATGTTTTCCAATCTGTAACTCCACTTCTTAACGTCATATTAACATATTTGGCAAGTGTATTAAAATTCTTATGACTACCACATCCATTGGCTGTAAGGGTATCATGTCCAAAGATAGCTGCTCCTCCACCTGCTAGATATTCATCCATTAATGAAGCAGCTTTTGGAGATAGATCTTGATTTCCATTACAATCAATAAATCCAAATACTACTTCATCGTAATTCCAATTTCCATTTGTTCCAAGATAGGATTCGGGGTTACTGTTAAAATCTTGAATGTAGACAGGAGTTACGTCAATGATTCCTTTTCCATATTCATCCATCCAATTTTTCAATTGATTACCATACATTTTTTTGCTACTATGATATGGATATACATTTAATACTTTGATATTATTCATTTTCTCTTTTAATTCTTCAAGAGAAAATGGATAAGCTTTACAATATTTATCTTTACTCTTTAGTTCTCCATTATCTGTGTATGTATAATTATAGTTTGAGCAACAGACATGAATGTCATATTCATTTGTTTCTAAAGAATTTTTGGTTGCAGCTGTTGAAGATTTTAATACAACTTTTCCTTCACATTGACCTTCTTTTGTAGCTGGGTCCGTTGATTTTTCTAGATATTCTTGTTCATATAATTCTTCAAATGATACACTGGTTGTACCTGGATTATCCATCATATATTCTTCCATTGCATTTACTGCTGATTTTGCTAAAGTATCATATGCTTGTTCTTTTGCCTTGTCCTTATATCTTGAATAGGCAATGATGCCTGATACGGACAAGATTCCTAATATTACAATTGTTCCTAGCAATTCTACTAAACTGAATCCTTTTTGATTGTTTTTTATCATTTTTTATCACCATACTTATTTTATCAAAAAAAAGAGTCTTCGTATAGACTCTATTCTATTTTTCCACTTAATGATTCTGTAAAACGAATACAAGTATCTCTACAGCCTTGTTCTGAATTAATGCTTCCATCAGAATTATCTTTTCTTTGAACTCTATCTTCTAGGGTTACTCCAATAATCGGATCATGAAACCATGTTCCTTCTGGTCTAAAATCTTTATATCCTACTGACTTTTCTTTAAAAAATTGATAACCATGAAATGTCATAACATCTTGTTCCGAAGGATAAGTTCCATATGTACAAACTTGACTAACATAAGAATTAAAACTTCCTGCATCATTTGAATTACATGCAGCAATACCATTGGCATTATCATAGTATCGTATTTTCATTGTATGACTACTAGAACTTGATATATTACTAGAACAATACTTTTTCGTTGTTTTACTATAATGACAATTACAATGATATTGATGATAGTCATATTCTCGGCATGGTTTATTGGCTACTCCATCACTGCATTCTCCATATTTTCCTGATGCTTTTGTACATACTTTATCCATGTAATCCATTGTATAAATATTAAAATCTTTCTTATTAATATTATCGTTTTGACAGTTAGCTTCTTGATTGTGTTCAATATACTTTTCACTATTAAAGTTGGCGTGGCACATACTTGTTTTTGCTTTTCTACCATTACTCATATATTCAAAGTTATTATTTGCACAGCACATATCTACTACATAACTATTTTCTTTTAATTTTGTTTTATCTGTTTGTTTTTTTTCTGTAATTCGAACTGTTCCTATACAATCTTCTTCACTACCTCCTGGATCAAGACTGCTTTCTAGATAGTCATATAATACTAAGGTATCGAAATTTACTTCGGTTTCGTAAGGATTATCCATAACATATTCTTCTGCCGCGTTCATGGCAGATTCTGCTAGGGTATCGTAAGCTTGAGTTCTTGCTTTATCTTTATATCTAGAATAAGCTAATATACCACTGACAGAAAGTATTCCTAATATCACGATTGTACCTAGTAATTCTACTAAACTAAATCCTTTTTGATTCATTCTTTTCATTTTTACACCTTCTATGTTTATTTTAACACATGCTTCTTTTTGTGAAAAGAAAAAGAAGGATTCTTCATTCCTTACACTTCATCAAGATATTCTTTTAATTTTATTGCAACATCATGATTTACGACCTTTGCGAGTTCTTCTAGTGAGGCTTCTTTCATCTTTTTTAATGAACCAAATTTCTTCATTAACTCTTTTTTTCGTACTTCTCCTATTCCTGGAACAACATCTAAAATACTAGATAACGCTCCTTTGGCTTTAATATTTCTGTGATATGTTATAGCATATCTATGTACTTCATCTTGAATACGAGTTAAGAATAAAAATAATTTAGAATCTTTTGGTACATTTAATATTTCATAATTTTCATTCATAATATGATTGGTTCTATGATTCTTATCTTTTACTAAACCAATAATTGGTATTTTTAATCCTAATGAATCTAATACCTCTTTACATACACTAATTTGTAAAGCTCCACCATCCATTACAATTAAATCAGGAGCATATGTCTCTTCCATTAATGTTTTAAAATATCTTCTATAGATTACTTCCTTCATTGCAGATAAATCATCTTTTACATCTGTTGATATTTTATATTTCCGATACAAGTCTTTATTGGGAAGAAAGTCATCAAAGACAACCATACCTCCTACATAGAATGTTCCAAATAAATGAGAATTATCAAAAGACTCCATTCTTCTTAGCGAAGTTAGTCCTAATAAATTCTTTAATTCTTCGATTGCTTTTATTCTTTCTTCATCATCTTTTTTTAGAGTTTCTTCTTGTAGTTCCATTTGCTCTTTGGCATTTTCTTTACATAAGTCTAGTAAAGACTTTAATTTTCCTTTTTGTGGAGTAATTACTTTTATCTGGAAATAATCACTTAATAATTCATTATCCATCTCATCTGGTACATATAATTCATGAGGTAGAAGTCCTTTGTCATAGAACTTTATTAAGTATTCTGTTATTTCATTTGAAAATTCTCCCAAAGAAGAAATAATTTCATTGTGTCTTCCAAATAATAATCCATCTCTTATAAAGAATAATTCAATACTTAAATAATTATTATCATAATAGTAATTTATCATATCAAAATTATAGTTTTTATTTAAATCTATTTTTTGACGTCTCAAGGTTGTTTCTATATCTTCTAACATTAATTTTAATTCTTGTGCTTTTTCATAATTCATAGATAAAGAAGCTTTTTCCATTTCAACTTTTATTTTTTCTGTAATAATGGTTGGATCTCCTTTTAAGAAGGATATAATTTCTTTTTTCATATTATCAATTGTTTCTTTATCTACTTCTTTTACACAATATCCTAGACATTCATGAATATGATAATAAAGACATAATTCTTTTTTTAATTTATCACATTTTCTTAATGGATAAATTCTATTAATCATATTTACTGTTTTTCTAGCAGCTGATACATTAGGATACGGTCCATATAAATGATTTTTCTTTCTTTTTCTTTTGACATTTCTAACTACTTTTAGAGTAGGATATTTATCATTTGTTAGTTCAATATATGGATAAGATTTATCATCACGAAGTAAAATATTATATTTAGGATCATATTTTTTTATTAAAGTGATTTCTAAAATTAGACTTTCTAATTCACTGGATGTAACAATATACTCAAAGTCATCAATATCATCTACTAACATTTTTGTTTTACCAGTAACTGTTCTCGTAAAATAACTTCTTAATCTTCTTTGTAAGTTTTTTGCTTTTCCAACATAGATTACTATACCATCTTTATTCTTCATTTGATAACTACCAGGTTTGGTTGGAACTAAGCTTAATTTTTCTTTAAAGTCTTTCATAGTATCACTCCATGAACTTATTATATCAAAAATAGAAGATTTTAAAATTAAAACCTTCTATTTATTTTCTTTTTCTTTATCTATTTCTATGATAGTAGTATTTTTATGAAGTGATTTCATAATAGCATCTACATAAATCAATACTGTTCCAATTACAGCTTCTAACACTATCATAATGAAAAAATGTCTATAATTTCCATTTAATAAGTCATGCTTTGGATTAACAAATCCTATAATAAAAAGGGATAATATTGTTAATAATGGCAGACTATAGATAAAATATCCAATATTACGAATTGTTATGACTATTTTCTTTCTTTTTTTCATATTAGAAATAATATCTATCATTGATTTTGCGAATAAAAATGCTTTATATCCAATAAATATAGCATAAAAGCCAAATAATCCTGCCACTATTTTCGTTGTGGAATCAATATCTTCTTGAAATATCGCTAATATACCTATACCACCAAACATAATCATAAAAAATAAACATGAGATAAATCCTACAATATTGTATATTAAACCATGTACTTTATTATCAGTTTCCTCTATATATTCTTCTTCCATTAATTCTTGTTCTTCATCTTTATTATCTTTCATATAACTACCTATTGTATTTATTATTTGTCCATTTTTCTATTCTAAAAAAGCCTACTGGTATTTCTCCATGGCTTTCATCATTTGATTAATTTGTTTTTGATTTGGTTTTCTACCCATTTGCATCATTAA
>CAMOGG010000018.1 GCA_946614095.1 uncultured Caryophanales bacterium
AGGGGCCTACCGGATTTGAACCGGTGATCAGGGTGTTGCAGACCCACGCCTTACCACTTGGCTAAAGCCCCATTCCAATTACAGCTTTCACTGTACTTATGATTATAACAAAATTATTTTTATTTTTCAATCTTTTTTCTCATTTTATTAAAAAAGGAAGATTTTTATTTCTTCCCTATTTTATATATATTCTTATAATTATACTTTAATTCATTACTTTGAAGGATTTTCCTCAAACCTGTCTTTTCTTGATAAGTATAAATCGTATCATTTTGTAATAAAATAATTTCATTGTCTACTATATACCATTCTTTAATATCATTTAATTCGAATAAGCGTATTTTATGAGATGGGTTTATTTTTAATGATTGATACATATTATTATTTTCTATATAATAATAAATATTATTTTCTTCTCGTAATTCATTAGAAGAGGTTATCTTAGAATTTTTTTTATTAATGTTACTGAAATATTGTTCTTTCATAAAAAAATCACTTTTTGATAAACTATTCTTTTTACCATTTTCAAATATGAG
The DNA here is from genome assembly GCA_946614095.1 of uncultured Caryophanales bacterium. Classification (GTDB taxonomy): domain Bacteria; phylum Bacillota_I; class Bacilli_A; order RF39; family UBA660; genus UBA3789. Next base: position 537 of record CAMOGG010000018.1, read on the forward strand.
ATAAGAAGTTTCATCTTGATCAATCCTTACTATCTTTTTCTTTTCGATATTAATTGTATATTGTTTTTTTTCTTTCTTATCTGTAACATAAATCAAATCGTCTATTACTCCATTTATATAAGAATCCTTTGATAAAGAATTTTTCAGATTAAAACTATTTAATTTGTTCTTTTTATAATTATAATAATATATTTTTTTAATACCCTCTACAGAAGAATTATCGAATAATACGTAATAATTCTTTATTGTAGTTGCGAGAATATTATCATAATGATCTTCATTAAAAAATTTTTTTGTTTTTATATGGTCATTAGAGATTACATCAATACCCTTATAATTCCAAATATAAAAGATATCTTCTGAAGAAATATTTTTATGATATATGGTTATTTTTTTATATTGTTTTGCTGTTTCTTCTGAACTAGGCATAGCAATATGATAAGATTTCACTTTTTTCTGAATGAATAGAAAATCTTTATTATTACTTTTTATTAAATAGTCATTTGATACTTGGTTCTTATCTAGGGAACAGTATAATTTTTTTTCTGTTTCTTTCTTATAGATGGGAATTATACAACTTAAATTATTTTTTTGATAAGTTTTGATTTCCTTTATTACTTTCTTTTTCTTGTGAAAGTTGTCATTTAAATTATATACATATGTATCTTTATTATTGGTTATTATAAAACTATAAGCAGGATGATTTGCTTGTTGATAGTATTCTTTTATTTGATAATGATTCTTTTGATAAATAATAATATACTTTTTTATAAATGCTTTTTTTATTTGTCCTATTATGAATATTAAAAGTAGCAATACTATAATTACTGTTATCTTTTTTTTCATATCATCACCTTTTATATTATAGCAAACAAACAGACGAAAAACTACTCTTCGTCTATTTCTTCTTTTTCTTTATATTTTTTCTTTTCTTCCATCATATAGGTACTTATTTCATTTTCTATTTCTGTTAAAGCATCATTACCGATATTCGATAGCGTTACAAATTCCTTTATTGTATCAATATAAACTTTTCCCCATATTAATCCTCCAGCTATCTTTAAATCATTAAACATATCTGGAGTAATGGAATTTAAAAAATACCCAATTATTACTCTTTTACGTCCTATTAAAATTCTTTTTGAAGTTAAAGCTATTACGGCACTTCCAAATATATTAAACTGAGAATCATTTTTTTGAGCAACAAAAGCATATAATAATTTTTCATCAGAATGAAGATGTCTTTCTACTATTTCTGAATTTTCTTTTAATCTCCAACCAATTGTTTTTGGGTACTTTGCTTTAAATTCTAATACTTTTTTATATACAGAGCTCATATTTCCTCCATTATTTTATAAAACCGTTTTTTTGAAAGAATGCTATATAGTGATTTGTATCTGTTAAACCATCTACTTTATCTATTATCTTATTTTGACCTACACATAATAATAATGGTGTCCCAAATCCTTCTTTAAAAAATTCATCAGAATTCATTAATTTTTGTTGATCTTCTCCTTGAAAATTATCTGTATTTAAATAGACAATTTCCAAATCATAATCTTTGGCAATTTTTTTAATTAATGGTTCTGCGATTTGACAATAACCACAGGTTGGACGAGCTAGTAATACTAATTTGTTTTCTTCCCCATTATAATACTCTAGGTAAGTATCCACATTAATTTCTGATAGTTCTTTTTGCTCATCAGCTGTTACTTTTTTACTTTCTTCTTGAGCGTTTGTTAGAATCGCATTTACATCTTCTGAATTAGAAGTACTTTCTTTTTTATTTGTTCCGGCAAAAGAAGCTATAATTATTAAAATAATAACTATTCCAACTAATAATAATCCAAAATATTTTCCTTTATTATTCATCATTATCCTCCTAAATATATTATAACAAATTATTTTTCCTTTTTATCAATGTATTCTTCATATGGAATAGTTCTATCAATTATTTTTCCATTTTCTTGAATTTCAATGACACGATTTGCTACTGTACTATTTAATTCATAATCGCGAGATGTAAATAGGATTTCTCCAGTAAAATTGCATAGTCCCTTGTTCAGTGAAGTAATACTTTCCAAATCTAAATGATTGGTTGGTTCATCTAATATTAAGAAGTTTGGCTGTTCCAACATCATTTTTGATAACATACATCGAGCTTTCTCTCCTCCTGATAAAACATTTACTTTCTTAAAGACATCTTCCCCAGAAAATAACATTCTACCTAGAAATCCTCTTAGTACAGTTTCATCTTTAATATCATAAAATTGACCAATCCATTCCATTATGTTTTTATTGCTTTCAAAATAAGAATTATTATCTTGAGGCAAGTAACCAGGACTTATTGTTTTTCCCCACTCAATACTTCCTTTATCATATTTTTCTTTTCCACTTAAAATGTTGAAAAGAGTTGTTTTTACCATATCATCATTTGCTAGAAAACATATTTTATCTCCTTTTAATACGGTGAAAGATACTTTATCTAATATTTTCTTACCATCTACTTCCTTTGTCAAATTTTCTACTTTAAGTATTTCTTTTCCAGCAGGTTTTTCTATTTTAAAATCAATGTATGGATATTTTCTACTAGATGGAATGATTTCATCTAATTGAATTTTTTCTAACATTTTTTTACGAGATGTTGCTTGTTTACTTTTAGAGGCATTGGCAGAGAATCTAGCAATAAAGGCTTGTAATTCTTTTATTTTTTCTTCTTTTTTCTTATTTGATTCTCTCATTTGTTTTTGTAGTAATTCACTGGATTCATACCAGAAATCATAATTTCCAACATATAATTTTATTTTTGAATAATCAATATCAGCAATATGAGTACAAACTTTATTTAAGAAGTGTCTATCATGAGAAACTATAATTACAGTATTATTAAAATTAATTAAGAATTCCTCTAGCCAACGAATTGCTTCAATATCTAAAGAGTTTGTTGGTTCATCTAATAACAAGATATCTGGATTTCCGAATAATGCTTGAGCAAGAAGGATTTTTACTCTTAACTTTACTGGCAATTCTCCCATGTTCATATAGTGATATTCTTCTGATACTCCTAGATTATTTAATAATTGTGCTGCGTCCGGTTCTGCATTCCAACCATCTAAGTCCATAAATTCAGCTTCTAGATTAGCAAGACGCATACCATCTTCTTCACTAAACTCTGTTTGAGCATACATCTTGTCTTTTTCTTCCATAATTTCATATAGTTTTGTATTACCCATAATAACAACATCTATTACACGTTTATCATCAAATTGATAATGGTCTTGTTTTAAGATAGATACTCGCTCATCTTTACTAATTATGATTTCTCCTGTTGTCGTTTCTAACTCTCCACTTAATAATTTCAAAAATGTTGATTTTCCGGAACCATTAGCACCTATTAGTCCATAGCAATTACCATCTGTGAATTTTATATTAACATCTTCAAATAATGTTCTTTTTCCAAATTTTAAACTTACGTTGTTTACTTGAATCATCTTATCACCTCAAAACAATAATATTTTACTATAGAACAAAAGAAAAGACAAGTTTGCTTGTCCTCTAAATTTTTTTAACTAATTGTTTGATACTATCACTTCCAGACATTATGTCTGCAAAAAAATCACTACTATTTTCATTTACATCTCTAATATCTAATAATTCTTGCATTTGAGTTTCATGAGAACTATCAAAACTAGATTTTCTTAAATCTGCTGTAATTAAGGCAGATAATAATAAATGTAATTGATACTTATTTAATCTTTCTAATTCTTCAGTAGAAAAGATTTCTAAAATGGAATATCTACTTGGATCTACTAGGTATAAATTACCATTAAAAATACTATTTTCTGGTGAAATACCATTTAATAATACTTGTTTTCTACTTAATCTTTCTATATCTCTTTCTAGTAGTGCTAAATTTCCAATCAATTCATCTTTTGGAAGAGAGATTAAGTTTCTTCCATTACTTTTCTTTGAAACTAACTTGTAAGTGTATCCTCTTAAGTGATGATTATGAAATAGTAAGTTTTTGGGAAGCAATACTCTACTAGTTGAAATATTTGTTAGATAGGAAGCTGTTTCTAAATCAATTGGTGGTTCTTTTTCAGGATTAAAGATTTTTAAAGCCATATTTTTATATCGATAGACATTTCCTGTATTTCCATTTCCTATCTTAGTAAGACGCTTTCCTGTAATTTTAACATCTTTATTGTCCAATCTGTATCCCATCTATATCCCTCCAAGTTGGCTTTAATATAACATAAATGTTTTTTTTTGTAAATGTTTACTTTTTATAAAAGTATGAGACTATTTTGGCAAATTCATATAAAATAATATTTCCTTTATTAACAGCAAGACTTTTCCCAATTGCTTTTCCACCGATTGTTAAAGAAGAGATAATTGCTGTTATGACTAATCCTGTTATTAAAGGATTTGTATGATATTGTTCTACTAAGCTTACTGCTATGGTGGTTCCTGCTGCTCCTGATACAACACCACATACGTCTGCTATTACATCACAACAAAACGAAGATACTTTATCTGCACTTTTTTTAAATTTTACTGCAATATTAGCTCCTTTTACTTTTCTAGAATTCATAGAATGAAACACGGATTCATCTGCTGTTGTTACGGATACTCCTACGATATCTAGACATACTCCAATCATAATAAATAATAGAGTTATCACAATACCTAACCATAATGATAGGTTTGGAATAGTTGTATTTGCTACAAAAGAAAGGATAAATGAGATGATAAAAGCAATTATTACTATCTTTATTATCCATTTTTTGTCAATTTGTTCTTTATGTTTTTTTTCTTTTTTTTTGGTTTGTTCTACTAAATTTTTCAGTTCACTATTTGTTTGTTTTTTCATTTGTACTCCTCTAAAAAAAGTAGGTTCCCCTACTTTAATTGTAATTGATTGGCTGTCAATATAGTTAACTTTGAGCCTTAGGTCAAGTAGGATTTCCCTGATTCTAACAATTTCGTTACCAAAATTGTGGTTCCCCTTTATAAGAATCAATATGACGTCTCCGATTCATACGACTTGATTGCCACTTAGTGCCCACTGCAATCCTATATTGCTCTACATCCTAGGAGATTTCCTCACCAATTCTTTATTATTAGTTCTTTTTTGCAAAGGTAATTTCAAAAAGCAGTTCCTATGTAAGTGGCCGCTTACGATAAGAAAGATCATTTATCCCAAAACCTTCACTCAAGACAGGCTACGCTGCACATAACTTTCGCCACATTACAGGTTTCTATCCAGTTTCGTAGTATTATCCACAAGAACTGGTCTCCGCAGATAGTGGGTCGGTTTTCATATGCCATTATGAGTCGCCCAATATCTTCATCTCCAGCATCCACCCCAAACTGGGCGTAAGAAGCAAACACCAGAGGTTTCATCGATGTGCCCTATAACGAATTTTTAAGCTCGTCTTCCTAATAAAGAAATTGACTAGAATAATGCGCCATCAATTATGTTTTTTATTATACTATGTTTCAAAACCTATGTCAAACAACAATTTTCGATGTTTTCTTCAAGTAAAAAGTACTCTCATGAGTACTTGTTTTACGTATTTCTAATATTATTTACATACCAATTAATTTTACTAACCCATGTACCGCTTTCAGCATATCTTGGTCCAATGGTCTCTACTGTTGTTAGACCGTGAGCATAATAATTATTATATAGATTTTGAATCATCCCTTGTAATCCTTCATCTACCGAATTATACCTTTTATATGCTCCACAACCAGAACCTTTTTGTCCTCCAAAGTTATAACAGTTTCTTGCTATTTGACTACAAGAGTTTTGTCCACAACCAGTTTCATGAAGAATGATTGCTGTTGCAATATAAGGATCTACTCCTAACTCAATACATTTTGATGCTATGACTATTCCTTTTCCTGCAATATCATTCTTTAGGCTTCTATCTAATTTAGCTCCTAATTCTTCTAGAGTCATTCCTTCATATACTTCTACACGAGGGGGAATAATTACAGAAGCTGGTGCTGTTTCCATTTTTATTTCTTTTAAAATATATTCTTCTACCTCATTATTATCATTATTATCTTGTATTGCTTTATTTGCACTCGCTGCCATGTTTTTGATGTTTACTTCTCGAATAGTTGGATTCCAAATATTTAGGTATTGATTACTTTGTATAAACATACCAATTGAAATCATCATAATTCCTATCATAAATGAAAGGTTTCTTATTATTTTTAATTTTCTCAATATATTCACCTCAAAATGCATAATTGATATTAATATTCTACTCTATGTACCTTTTTTTGTCAAATTTGAGGTATAATAAAATTGGTGATTCACATGGATAAAATAGAAACTTTCATACAATGGATTAAGGATAGTAATCACATTGTTTTCTTTGGTGGAGCTGGTGTGTCCACTGAATCTGGATTAAAAGATTTTCGTAGTCGTGATGGTCTTTATTATGAAAAATATGATTATCCTCCAGAAGAGATATTATCTCATACTTTTTTTATGACTCATCCGAAAGAATTTTTTCAGTTCTATAAAGAAAAACTAAATACAGAAGGCTTTAGTCCTAATATCACTCATCTTGTTCTTAGTGAATTAGAGAAAAGAAATAAATTAACATGTATTGTCACACAAAACATTGATGGGTTTCATCAGATGGCTGGTAGTAAAAATGTATTGGAGCTTCATGGTTCTATTCATCGAAATCATTGTATTGAATGTGGAAAAAGTTATGATTCCAAAGAAGTATTTCATGCTGATGGAATTCCTATTTGTACATGTGGTGGAATTATTAAACCTGATATTGTTTTATACGAAGAAGGTTTAGATTCAGAAGTTATGAAGCAAGCAATTCAGAATATACAAGATGCCGACTTATTAATCGTTGGTGGTACTAGTTTAAATGTTTATCCTGCTGCTAGCTTTATCCACTATTTTCGTGGAAAACATTTTGTTCTCATAAATCGTGATGCTACTTCTTTTGACTCTCAATGTGATTTAGTTATTCATGATTCTTTAGGAAAAGTCTTTGAAAAAGTAAAAGAGGAAATCTAGGGGTTCCTCTTCTTTATATATTCTTTCCAATATTATTTACTAATTTAGTTTAAATGTCCTAGGTGCTAACTTATAAACTAATCGTAGAGATAATACGATATAGAAACTAATTAAGATGATACAAAGACCTGATAAATAGAGAGAATTCATAGTAATTTTGGATGCTTGATAAGTCATTATATAAGTGATGATTACTATTATTGAATAACTTGCTTTTTTTAATTCTAATTCCTTATTGTATGGTTGTAGTAAGTAATAAATCATTAAATAGTGAGTGGAAAAGAAGATACTCAAAGATAAAATCCACACTGAATGAATCATTAATAATAATATTGTATATTCTTGCGTAAATACTTCTAAAAGAATATTTCCTAATATCATAACTACTGTTGGAAAAAGATTGATTTTAATTGTCGTTAGTAGTCTTTTTTTGAATAATGTTATGATAGCACTTGGTTCTCGATAGAAATTATAACGTAACATAGCATGGTCACAGTTATAGAACATCGCTTGGGTAACAATAGATCCTCTATTTATAAAATACACCATAAGAATAAACCAAGCCATATGATTCTGATAAAAATCATGAATGGATTGATACCATTTTTCATCTGTTCTCATAAAAATAAAAAAAACAATATAAATTATCATTAATATTAAACCACAATTTCTAGCACTTCTTGTTAAAATTTCTTTATGTCTTTCAAAAAAAATTGTATTGAATCGATCAAAACCTTTTTTTCCTTTTAGCTTCTTTTCATCTACTTTTTTATCTTTTTCTTTTACTTCAACCATCATTTGTTTCATGTAATCTTTTTCATTTGCTGAATCAATATGCATAATTTGATTATTTAGTTTTTTGTATATCATCTTATAATTGTCTATTCTCCATAAATAAATCCAAGATGGAATACTTGCTATGATTGAAATAATTACAATTACTATATAACTAATTAATGGTAGCCTCATATGAATGAATGGTAAGGAAGAAATGGCTAATAAACAACCAAGAATTATGAAATATAACTTTGTATTACTATACCATATGTAATGATACTTTTTATAATAAATAAAATTGAATACTTCTCCTACTATTCTCATAAAGAAAGTAAATGTAATACCAATGATACTGTACTGTATTGGATAATGATAAATAATAATTAGTAACAGAAAGCTGAATCCATTTAATAATAAATTACTTATCTGATTCCATATCAAGGTTGTTTTTAGATAAGCGGTTCCATCCATTTCAAACAATAATAAACAAATATATTTTTTCTTACTGACATTTAATAATTTATTGTTGATAAAAAAACCAATTATCGTAAAAACAAAATATACATGAAAAAAGAAATAAGATGAGTTCTTTGGCATGATTATTTGACAAAGAGAAAATAAAATTAAAAAGTATAATAATTTTCCTATTATTTTTTTCCCTGCTAGATAGAGAAAGCTTAATAAAGTTATCCTTTTTTTTAGCTTTTTATTAGCATAGATGTCTTCTGTTATTAAATCTTTGAATATTGGTAATTTTCTTATCGTATAAAAGAATGAATTAATAGAATAAGTTGTATCAATTTCAAATGTTTTTTTTAAGATATTATTCATTGATATCATCCTTTAATTGTTTTATAATCTTATCTTTGTATTTTTTTGTATTTAATTCTTTCTTTTCTACTTTAGATAATTTCTTATTACTTAGTATTACAATATCATCACATAAATCTAAAGCTAATTCTAAGATATGAGTTGATAGAATAATAATATGGTCTTTTTTGACTTCTTTTAATAGTTTTTTCATCTCTTCTTGGACAACAATATCTAAAGAAGTTAATGGCTCATCTAGGAGAATAATTTTTGGATTCGCAATTATATTGATTAATAATTGAATTTTATTCTTCATACCATGAGAGTATTCTTTTAATAAAAGATTTTGATCTTTTTTTGATATTTTTACTAGTTCAAAATATTCTTCTATTGTTTTTTTTCTGTCTTTTTCATTTATTTCTAAATAGAACTCTAGAAATTCTTTTGCTGTTAGAAATTCTGGAACTACTGGTGTTGATATTACATAACCAATGTCTTTTGTTTTTAATTTATTCTTTCCATATTCTGTTTCTAAGAAGAACTTCCCATTGTCAATTTCTATATCTTCATTGATAGCATTGAAAAAAGTTGTCTTTCCTGCACCGTTACGACCTAATAGTCCATATATTTTTCCTTCTTCAAAGATAAAATCAATATCTTTTAAGACCTCTTTTTCTCCATAAGATTTTGTTAAGTGTTGTATTTCTAATTTCATATTAATCCTTCTATTCTTCAAATTCTTTTTGTAATAAGTGAAATAAGTATTCCCTTGTTTCTTCTTCTGGTTCTTCTTTGATTTGACTACATATTTTTCTTAATTTTTCTTTTTGCTTTTTATCTGTATCTAAATAATCTATTCGATCTTCTAATTCTTCAATTTCTTCTATGATTGAAGTTTCTTCATCGCTATTGGTTTCTATCAACATAGTATGCATTTTGGTAGTAGCTTCTAATTCTTCTTTTGTCACATTCTCACCTTCCTTATAATTCTTTCATTTCTATTTTTCCTATTCCATCTTTACTTTCTATGTGGACTATACTTCCATTGATTATTGTCATTTTAGGTGCTACATGTCCAATGTCAGCATTCCATATAAGAGGCGTATCTTGGAATACTTTTGTTAGAGCTTTTTCATATGTCATGGAAGTAAAATTACTTGGATAATTTACTCTACCAACAATTACTCCTTTTACGTATTTTAGCCAGCCAGCCTCCTTCATTTGGAGTAATGTTCGGTAAAAGTCTTCACTTGATAGAGAAAAAATATCAAAGTACCAAATAATACCATCTTCTTTATATTTTTCAATGAAGTCTTTGGTATAATCAAATCTTGTTCCTATTAAGTCTCGTAAGCAATCTATACATCCTCCAATGATTCTACCTTCTATATCTACATCTCCATTTAATGTTTCCCAGAATACTTCTTTATCTAAGGCGTATCCGTCTATACGATTTTTTCGATTACTTTCATAAAGTGGATAGCTATTTTGTACAGGAATATTTCCTTTTATGATTTCTAAGCTTATTTCTTGCGAAGGATGAAGAACTGATGCATCATAACTACTGGCATTATGACCATAAATTGTCGCGATATCTAATTTTGTTGTGATTAGATATAAAAGACTCGTTGGGTCACTTGCTCCCATAATCCATTTTGGATTTTTTTTAATATTTTCATCCTTTACATAGGGTAATATTTCAATTAAAAAGTCTCCTCCTGTTGCACAGACAATCATCTCTACATCATCATCTGTTACTAATCGATCTAACTCTTGAGCTCTTATTTCTGGAGTATTTGCTACTTCTTCAGAACTTCTTACACTGGCCGTTTCAATAATACTAAAGCCTTTATTTTCTAGAGATTTTATAGATTTTTTATAATCTTCTAGGCAGAAACCTACACCAGCAGAAAGTGCAACTACTCCAATTTTTGAGTTATTCGTTAAGTGTTTCGGATATAGCATACTCTTTTTCCTCCTCTTTCTTTTTATCTATTCTTTTGTTTATGATACTTAATAATATTATTAAGATGATTCCACTAATCAACATACCTATTCCTGTTTTTTGGAGACTTTCCATATGAAATGAAGTAAAATTCATTGTTTTCATAATGATTATTTTTACACTGATACACATCACTAGTAACAATATACCACTTACTGTCATTGCTCTTCCTAGTTGCTTTAACCATTTAAATAGTGATTTTTCTATTAAGGCAATTAATCCTATATCTATTATGATTAAGATTATTATTATCATTCTTAGTTCCTTTGAAATCAGAAATTTATATCCTTTTAAGACTGTTTTTTCTGTCGATGTAATGGACTTTGAAGCATTTTGAATCGTCTGTTTATATGACCTACTCCAGTCCCTATCTTCAACTTGTTGTTTGGTATTGGAGATTACTTCATCGGTTATTTCATGACCAATTTTCTTTTCTAAAGATTCTTTATTCTCTTGTAAAAACTGTAACATATCTTTTTCTAATTCAATCTCATCTAAATAGTTTTCATCTATCATACTATAAATGGTAATATCTAAGTATTTATTGATTAGTTCTTCTACTTCAGGACTATTTAATAAATCTCTTATTTGTTCATCATCTGTTATTTCATTTAGTATGTCTTCTGTAATAATAAAATTTCCTTCCTGTTGATCTTTTTTGGTAATTTGTTGTGTAATTGTTTCTTTTATAATTCCATTTATTAATATTTTTTTTAAATTAAAAGAGATTGCTAATAAACATATTAAATTAATTAAGATTAATGTTAATAAACCTACTCCTATTTTTTTTATCCATTTCATAGTTTTTTCTCCTTGTATTGACTTTATTATAACATGTTCTTTCTTTATTCGTAAATTATTGATAGAAAGAAAAATCAGCATACTATAATATGCTGATTTCTTAACAAGTTCCACTATGTTTATAAAGAGTTCTAAAATCACATTGTTTCGTATCAGAGCCAGAGCATCCACTATTACTCCATCCTGTGTAAGCTCTCCAATTTCCATAGGCCGTTCCACAGGCAGAACATGATGCATTGTAAGATGTACATTTTTGTTCAACACATTTTTTACATTTTGCTTTTACCATTTTACCAGTTGTAGCATCATCCATATCACAGCGATAACTAAGTCCACTTTTTTTGTAGCCACTAGGGCAAGCAGGTTCTCCTGAACCATCTAGTTTCCAAGACATATAATATACATCGCCTTCTACATAACTTTGACATCCTGCTGCTGAACAAGATTTGCACCAAGAACTTCTTGTACGATATCTGCTTTGAGTTTGAGAAGAAACGTTTGCAGTACAAGTATTACTATTTCCTGCATTATCTGTTACTGTATAAGTTTGATTAGATTTTAAACCTGATTTACTTACTGGAGAGCTAGATGCTCCAGCACATTTATTTAAACCACTGAAACCATCTTGACAAGTAACTTTACAACTAACTCCACTTGTTTTACATTGATTTCCATAACTTCCTACACTACAACTTGGTTTTGTTGCATCTACTTTGAATTTTCCACTATTACATTTATTTGTGTTACCAGCAGTATCTCTTACAAAACCATACCACGTGATACCTTTGGTATTTCCTTGTGTTCCTGATGTTTCACTATTATAAGTTACTGTAGAGGAATTACTCAAACCATAATCTTTTAGTTTACTACCTCCTGTATCAGATTTTGTCAAAGTTAGTGTTACCTTTTTTTCTTTATACCAACCGGAAGAGCCAGTCGTTCCACTTTTTTTAACAGAACAGGTCGGAGGAGTTTTATCTACCTTGAAGCTTCCACTATTACAACTTCCTGTATTTCCTGCATTATCTATTACATAACCATACCAAGTGATACCTGTTGTATTTCCTTGTGTTCCTTTTATCTTACTATTATAACTTACTGTTGTAGAGGCAATCAAACCATATTTACTTAATTTGCTACTTCCCGTATCTGATTTTGTCATTGATAGTGATACATTTTTTTCTTTGTACCAACCATTATTTCCTATTGTACCACTTTTAGTAATGGAACATGTTGGCTTTGTTCTATCAATATATGCTTCAATATAATAAATTGTAGAATTACCAGCTTTATCTGTTACGGTTAGTCTTCCTTTACGCATTCCTTCCTCTTTAAAATATACTGTTATTTCTTTACTTCTTTGCCCACAGTTATTCTTTGTCATATCTACTTCTGGGAATGTATAAGAGTCATTTTCGTTATTTGAGGTTGTTCTAACATTTTTGAAAGCATTCGAATTTCTGTCTTCTGCTTTTGGAGTATTGGTCTCCCATTTCCAACTAGCTAGGTGAATATTATCTGTAATGGTTACTTTATAACCTACTCCATAAGAATAATTATTTTTATTCATCCAACCATTTACTAAGTCTTTATAACTATTGTAGCTAATTGTTACCTCATCTTTTGTACTCTTATTACCAATGCTTACATTTACTCCTGAATTAAACATGTTTGTTCCAGATGTTTTTCCACTACTATTTAATTTGTATGCTTCAATTTTTATGCCGGGATATGTTTTGTCGACGTTTACTCTAACTCGACAACTATTTGCTATATTTTCCGTTATATCACATGGATTTGAAATATAGTTGTCTTCGACATTTTTATTTCCTGCATTATCTTGAACTTGAATATAAGCATATTCTGCATCACTATTGATATCAGATGATGGCCAACTCTTCGTGAATTTTTCTCGAATACAGCCACTACCATCTCCATCGTTACAAGTTGCTTTTATAGATCTTTGAGTGCTACTAGAAGCATTGATCCATGTTCCATTAGAAGCACCTTGTATGGAAATACAGGTAGGTTGAGTTGTATCGTAGAAGGAGTCATTGCTATTTGGATCACTTGCAGAATCCTCTTTTTCTTTCATTCCACCAGCAACATTTCTCGCAACTACTCTTGCTTTTACATATGTGATATTTGTAATATCAATATAGTCTGTTATATTTTTTTCTATTAGAATTTTTTCTTTTCGGTTGGCACTTTGAGTACCAGAATTATAAACTTCTCGTAATGTTGGATCATCAGATGTTTTTACTGATAACGAATAACTATAACCATCTAGTAATATTTTCTCTGTTCCATTTTTTCCACCGGTAATTTCAATTGACAACTTTGCATTTGATACATTTTGAAGATTACCACTTTCATTTTTTACTCCTTTAAATTCAATCTTAACTGTTGGAACAGTTGGTTCATCTATAAGAGGTGCTACTTCATCTCCACAATATATATAAGCTGTATATGAATACTCTGTTTTTGAGTATTTATAAACTCTAACAAAAGACTCTTTCATACAGTCTTTCCCATAAGAGTTTTTAATATTTTCTTTTAAGAAATTTGCATCTTTTAAATCAGATAATTTGATTCGCTTGAATTCTCCTATTTCTTGAGGAGCTTTATCTTTGTTGGTCTGAATATAGCTTTGTGTAGCCATAATCGCAGTTTTTTCATGATGAGATATTTGATCATTTCTAGCTTTCGATATTAATCTTGAAACTGCAACTATCGCAATCACAGATAAAATCCCCAATATCACAATTGTTGTTAATAGTTCTATCATAGTAAATGCTTTATGATTTTTCCTCTTTATTCTTCTTTTTTTCATAATATTCCTACCTTAACATATTATCATTATAAATGATTCTTTATGAAAATGCAATGAAAAAGCCAATGCTTACCATTGGCTATTATTGACTTTTTGATATCTTAAAATTATCATCTTTAAAGTCTATTAAAATATTATCTTTTTCTTTGATTAATCCTTCAATAATCATCTTAGATAAGTCCACTTCTAATGTTCTTCCTACTAATCTTTTTAGAGGTCTTGCTCCGTAATTTACATCATACCCTCTTTCAATAAAGGCATCTCTAGCTTCTTTTGTTAAATTGATTGTTAGATTTAAATCTTTTAATCTCATTTCAATTTCTTTGATAATTTTATCTAAGATTTGATTAATCGCTTCTTTGGTTAGTGTGTTGAATATTACTACTTCATCGATACGATTGATAAATTCTGGACGAAAATGTTCTCTTACTTCTCCCATTACTAAATCTTTTTGATTTTCTAAGACATATTCACTTCCTAGATTGGATGTCATAATAATAATAGTATTCTTGAAATCTACGGTTCGTCCATTGGAATCTGTAACTCTTCCATCGTCTAAAATTTGTAAAAGTAGATTTAATACTTCTGGATGAGCTTTTTCAATTTCATCAAATAAGACAATACTATATGGATTTCTTCTAACTGCTTCTGTTAATTGTCCACCTTCTTCATATCCTACATATCCTGGAGGAGATCCAATTAACCTTGAAACACTAAATTTTTCCATATATTCACTCATGTCAATTCTTACCATATGACGCTCATCATCAAATAATTCATAGGCAAGAGTTCTTGCAACTTCTGTTTTACCTACACCAGTTGGTCCTAAGAACATAAAACTTGCGATAGGTCTATTTGGATCTTTTATTCCACTTCTCGATTTGATAATAGCATCACTAACTATTTTTAATACTTCATCTTGTCCCATTACTCTTTTTTTCATTTCTTTTTCTAAGTTTAAAAGTTTTTCTTTTTCTGATTCTAATAATTTTGTTACTGGAATATTGGTCCATTTTGCAATGATCTTACAAATATCATTTTCTGTCACCGTGTCACTTAATAGTTTGTTTTTTTCAACGTTATTCAATTCTTGTAACTCTTTTTCTACTCTTGGAATTTCTCCATGACGAAGGATGGCAGCTCTTTCCAAATCATATTTGTTTTCTGCTTGTTCTAGTTCAAAACGTAATTCATCTAGCTCTTTTTTCTTCTTTTTCATTTTTTCATTAAGATTTTTTTCTTTATTCCAAGCTTCTGTTAATTCGCGTTCCTTCTCTTTCATAGATTGTAATTCTCGATCAATATCATGACGTCTTTTTTCGGATAATTCGTCTTTTTCTTTCTTAATTGCTTGACGTTCTATTTCAAGTCTCATAATACGATGAGTTAAATTATCTAATTCGAATGGAACAGAATCCATTTGAACACGAATAGTTGCACAAGCTTCATCTACTAAGTCAATTGCTTTATCTGGTAAATATCTATCTGTAATATAGCGATTTGATAGAGTTGCCGCTTCAATTAAAGCTTTATCTGTAATAGATACACCATGATGAATTTCAAAACGATCTTTTAATCCTCTTAATATTGTAATCGTATCTTCTACATTTGGTTCTTCTACTTTTACTTTTTGGAAACGTCTTTCTAGTGCTCCATCTTTTTCAATATATTTTCTATATTCATTTAAAGTAGTAGCACCTATTACATGAATTTCTCCTCTTGCTAGCATTGGTTTTAAAATATTAGAAGTATCCATGGCTCCTTCTGTAGCCCCTGTTCCTACTATCATGTGAATTTCATCAATAAACATGATGATATTTCCTTCACTTTTCTTTACTTCATTTAACACATTCTTTAATCTCTCTTCAAATTCACCACGATATTTAGCACCGGCAACAAGAGACGCCATATCTAGTTCCCAAATTTTTTTATCCTTTAGACTACTTGGAACATCTCCTTTTAATATTCTAAGTGCTAGTCCTTCTACAATGGCTGTTTTTCCCACACCAGGTTCACCAATTAATACTGGGTTATTTTTTGTTTTTCTTGATAGAACTCTTGTAATACTACGAATTTCTTCATCACGTCCAATTACTGGATCGATTTTACCAGCTTTGGCATCTTCAATGATATCTCTACCATATTTTTCTAAAACATTTTTTTCTTGTTCTTCTTGTGGATAGCCATACATTTTATCATCCCCTCTCTAATACATATTATACTCTCTTTTTAGCACTTGTCAAGTAAGAGTGCTAATTTATTACAATAAAAAAGAGTAATTATTTTTTTACTCTTACATGATGTTTCTTTATCAGTTCATCGGTTGCTTCTCCTGTCTTTCTGCTACTTTCTCCATTAATTTCTTGTAATACTCTTTCTTTCCAATTACCTTGATGAACAATTCTTTTTACTCTACTATCTTTCATTAATACTCTTTTTTCAAAATGACTTAATCGGTAGAAGTCTTCTATATCCATAATATAGATAGCATCTCCATCACTTACTTGTTTAGAATTGACTCCTTTATAGAATTTATCTAATACTACTTTACCATTTGGATAAATAAATCCCACATATCCTTTGAAAGTATCTTTTCCCATAATTCTATAGAATGGATCTTGTGATGCATAGAAATTCTTCTTTTCCATAAATAAATCTATTCTTCTTTGTAATAATCTTTTCTTTTCTTCATCAGATAGGCCTTTTGTTTCTTGAGCTAATCCATCCATGATAATTTCTTCTTCATTTTGACCTTCAGGAATTAATTCCCAATTTGCACTAAAGTTTTTCAAATATTCTGCTACAAATTCTTCCACTTCTTCCAAATTCATATCATCAAAATTAATACTATTGACACATACTAATTCAATGTTTGGATTATTGATTAATACTTCTTGATATTCTCTATAAGTGTCACTTGGTGTGATTCTTCTTTCATTCGATTGATCTAAATTTAGTATTGTTTTATTTCCTATATTGGTTACAATTTCAGGAGTGCTACTTGTCTTTTTCTCTGGATTTGTATCAAAATAATTTTGAATATAATAAATGTATCTTTGTCTTTCTTCTGGAATTACTGTTTTAATCATTCTTAAGAATGAATTTACCATTAATAATTCTAGTTTATCTTTGTCAATATCTATCTCATCCATATTAATGCTCATACTTTGTGAATAATCTATAATTTTATCAAAATTACTAAGGACTTTTTCAAAAGAAGTTGCTTTTTCATTACAAAAAGTTTCTAAATTAAAATGTTCTATTTTTTCTTTATGTTCCAATAAATCATGGATTGATATTCCATATTCTGTTAATAATAACATTGCCATTTTTTTTCTTTCTGATGTTCCATAAGAAAGATATTTTCTAAGTATTGTTCTAGACGTATTAATCTGTTCCTTTACTGATAAATACTTTTCATATAGAATAGGAAATTTCTTTTGTAACTGTCTTTCATTTCTAATAGATTTCAATTTAATTACTTGACCTTGCATTTTTTCTATTGCTTCTTCATAACTATCAAAATCCACTCTTTGATATATTTTATCGTATTTTCCTCTACAGATATTATCCACATTTAGATTAAAAAGAAGAGAACTAAAAAATCCATAATCTGAAAAGTATAATTTTTTTTCTAAAGTATCATAATCAGATTGAATTGTTAGTGTCATCATGACATCAAAATCATCATAACCATATTCAAATAATCCTATTAAATAACTATCAAATTTCTTTCTAATGGTATTACGAGTTTCTTCTTCATTATTACTATTTCTAATTAATTCACTAGATAGTATTGGAACTGGTGTAGCAATTGGTACACCTTTATTAATTAATTCTTTTATATTTGACATTTGACCTATCCCCTTACACAATGTACTAATTATATCATATTTTACACATTTTGTTATATGTTCGATTTATTTAAAATTAAAAAAGACAATAATGTCTTTTTATAATGTTTTTTCATATGGGCCTTTTATTTTTACTTTAGGATGAGCTTTTATTGAAGCTAAGTAAGAATCTTCATCTATTTCAGATTCAAAAGTTGAAGTTATATTATCTATCTCTTGTAATCTTTGATATAGATTATAAAGTGATTCAATATTTTTCTTTTTATCTTTGTCATCTATACTACCATTTGCTCCTAAAAAGATGGTTTTATCATCCTGTAGTAATAATAATAAATATGGTCTTAAATCATCATTCGTAAATGGTTTCTGTGTCATAAGTGTACCAATGTTATTTCCAAAAGTATCATGGCAGTTTGGTTTTTCAAAGTAATCTTCTGGTGTTTCATATGCAACATAAGAAGTATCTTCTACATTTACTAATCTTCCTTTCGCAACCTCTATTCCAGGTACTCTATAAAGAGTTGATGCATATGGAGTAATTGCTATTGGAGCTACTTCAACAAGGTGTGCTAAAGTAGGCATTGCAGAGTCATATTGCCCTTTTCCAAATTCTGCTATTCTTCTAGTAGGCATATCTCCTTCAATTCCCATGTAACTTACTAGTCCAGCATATTTTCTGCTAGATTTTTCTTTTTCAGCTAGCCAATCAATAAACATATCTTTGTATTTACTTAGTGTTTCTATTCCACCCTTTATCCTATTTGCTTTTAAAAACTCATAATACATTTTAAAAAAATATTCATCTTTCATTTTAATACTCCCCTTTCAAAACTGTTCTGTATTATACCATATTTTCTTAAAAAAATCAATTGTTATTCTATTTTTTGTGTACTTCCCTCAATTTTTAGTATTTTTCTAAAAATATTAGTTTCTGATGCAAGCTTTTTGACAATTATTCATATCTGTGATAGTCTTAGCTTGAATTTGTATGGTGAAAAAAATGATTATAAGATATGTAATAAGTCTTTATTATGGAGGAAATTATGAAAAGTATAAAAGAAATAAAACCTCTTTTAAAACTCATTAAAAAAGAGAAAGGAAAATTAATATTTGCAAGTATTATTATATTAGCACAAGGTATTTCAGAAATATTTACAGGTTATCTTAATGGTAGAGCTGTTGAGTCTATTACCAATATGGAAATACAAAATGCTCTATTTTATTTACTCATTTATTTTCTAATAGGATTGACAATTTATGGAGTTTTTCTTCATAAAGCAAATTCTATTTTATATAAAGTTGAGAGTTTACTTACTAGAAAATTATGTTTTATGGCTTATCAAAAATCTTTAGATTTACCAGCTGTAGCATTTGAAGAGAAATCTTCTGGAGAAATTATTAATCGAATTACAAATGATGCTGATACCTTAAGTTTTGCTTTTGGAAGATTACTAGGAATATTTTCTTCTTTAGTAGCATCCTTTATTATAATGATTTATATTTTTTATAACTCTTGGATTGTCGGAGTAGAAATATTAGGTTTACTTGGTATTTTATTAATCGTTATGAAAAATTATAATCCAAAATTAAAAAAAATTCATGAAGAAAGAAAAAAAGAACAAGATTCATTTACCTCTTTAACCACAGAATCTATTCGTGGTATTAGAGAAATTAAAACATTAGGAATTAAGAGTAATCTTACGAAAGATATGAGTAATATTATGAAGAGAATCTTTAAGAAATCAGAAGAAGAAATTAGTATAGAAAAAGAATTTAATATTATTACAGGGTTTATTAAATCAATTATTGAAGTAGGAACTTTTATTTTATGTGTTGTTTTATTATATTATGGAAAAGTTAGTCTAACCTTCTTTATAGCAATGACATATTATATTTATCGATATATGTGGTTAATTGAAAACTTAAGTGATTTTATGCAAGTTTATCAAAAAACAATTGTTTCTTTAGGAAGAGTTAATGAAATACTAGAAAATAGATTATATCCAGATGATAAATTTGGACAAGTTCAATTGAGTGATGTACAAGGAATTATAGAATTTCAACATGTTACTTTTGGCTATCCAAATGAAGGTATTACTTTAAACGATTTTTGTTTAAAATTAGAGCCAAATAAAAAAATTGCTATTGTAGGAAAATCTGGTCAGGGAAAATCTACTTTATTTAACCTACTGACAAGAATATTTGATCCATTAGAAGGTTGTATTACTTTAGATGGAGTCAATCTTCTTGATTTAGATGAAAATAGTCTACGAAGTAGTATTTCTATTATTCGACAAGAGCCTTTTATATTTAATCGTACCATTAAGGAAAATTTCCAATTAGTTAATCCAGACATTTCTATTGAAGAGATTAGAGAATGCACTAAAAAAGCTTATATTGATGATTATATTATGTCTCTTCCTAAACAGTATGACACTATATTAGGTGAAGGTGGTGTTAACTTATCTGGTGGGCAGAAGCAAAGACTTGCGATTGCTAGGACGTTATCTCGTAAAAGTAAAGTTATTCTACTAGATGAAGCTACAAGTGCTTTAGATAATGAGTCACAAGAATATATAAAAAAAACAGTTGATTATTTAGTAAAAAATCATACTGTTATTATTGTAGCACATCGACTTTCAACAATTATTGATGCTGATATTATTTATTTAGTAGAAAAAGGAAGTGTTATTGCTTCTGGTACTCATGAAGAATTAATGGAGAATAATAAAACCTATAAGAAATTGTATCAAAGTGAATCTTTAAATTCATAGATAGAAATTATTTTCTATCTTTTTTTATTCCAAGGAATAATAGTTAATCTATTCCATTTACTTTTCCATTTATTTGCTTTTTTTTCATATAGTTCTTGTGTTGTATCTATTTTTACTGGTCTGATTACCATATTTATTAAATCTTCTAATCCATATGGAGTACAAAAAATAAGTTTATTTTGATCTAATCTTACTCCAATACAGGTAATCGTACTATTCCATCTTGAAATAGCATTTTCTACACTAGTGTATTCTTCTCTTTCTTCATTAAACTTTTCTTTGTACCAAATTGGTACTCTTTTTTGATTTTTTATATCAAAAGAGACATTTACCTTTATTAATCTTTTTTCTAATTCTTTAATAATCTTATCTTCTTTTTCATAGCTAACATCGTCATCATAATAGACAATATCATAGTCTTCTATTCCATAGTCTAGAGAAAATCCATGGAAGTCATTTAGAATGGTTTGATTGATACAACCAGCTGCGAGATAATAATTTTTAAAGTCTTTATTCTCCTTAGAATACTTTTCTAGTATTTCTAAAATAGTCATAATCTTTGGACTTCTTCTTAATATTTTTTCTACTATTTTTTGATATCTTTCTTCCATGATTTATCTTCCTTTGAATATTCTTCATATAACTTTCTTAAATATTTCTTTTTTAATACAGCATTAAGTCCTTTTTTACTGATTTCTAAATAAGTTTTATCTAATAACTTTAGCATATTTAGATTTAGCTTTGCTTTATCTCTTACATTATTCCAATAAGATAATTGATATTCTTTGGTCCAATTTTTTCCTTGATAAGTTTGTCCAGCAGCCATCGTATCACAAATCATTTCTAAGTAATATTTAAATGGCATCATAGGAGTTTTTTGTGGTGCATTATAATCATACCAATATTCATAATGATGTTTATTTCTTCCTTTATGATGAAGCCATGCTCTACTGTAACCATTCACTTCTTTACATCTTTTAATTGGACTACGAGTACCTTGATAATACTTTACACTTTCAAAAAACTCTTCGAAAGAATATTTTGATAAATCATGTAATAATCCTTGTAGAGGAATTCCTACTCTACAACATAAGCAGAATACTTTCCATCTATGTTTATTCACGGTATGAAGATGTCTAAATATATTTTTAATTGTTATTTTATCATTCATAAAACCACCAATTTCATTATAACATGTAATGATTATTCGCATTATATAAATATCTAATATAATCATAACTATTTTTTTTTGGACAAAATAATAATCCTTGCGAATAATTATAATGAAGATACGTTTTAGATGTTTTCCTTTCATGGGGTTCGGTTGCTCTATGAAAGGAGGGATTTTATGACTATTAGAGAAAGATCTTTCTTTATTATCATACTTCTCCTATTTATATTAGTATTCATTTTACTATTTAAATAGAAAAAAACATCTGAGTCCTAAGGACATCAGATGAATACCGAAAGGAATTCGTCTGTTCAAAAAGACGTATCTTCCTCATATTTATTATATAATGATTATTTATATATATGCAAGATTTATTTGTAATATTTTTGTTTACTTTGGACAGAATTATAATTTTTGCGAATAATATAATTGAAGATACGTTTTAGATGTTTTCCTTTCATGGGGTTCGGTTACTCTATGAAAGGATGGATTTTATGACTATTAGAGAAAGATCTTTCTTTATTATCATACTTCTCCTATTTATATTAGTATTTATTTTACTATTTAAATAGACAAAACATCTGAGTCCTAAGGACATCAGATGAATTCGAAAGGAATTCGTCTGTCATAAAAAACGTATCTTCCTCATATTTATTATATAACAAACATTATAAAAAATACAAGTTTTTTGTAAATTTGTTGTTATCATTTTTGGTATCTTTCCTATTTTCTCTTAAATCTTATCCAATCTGTTCTAAAGACCAGCTTGGATTTTTTTTTTTTCGTTTTTGTCCTCACTTTCGTTCGGGCACTTATTCTTTGCTTTTTATATTTTGGGGCCGTCCGAATCTGAGATTCGAAAGCTGCCTACTCCAAAACATCAAAAGTCGGATAGTTTACTACTTCTTATCATTACTTCTTTATCTATTTGATTTACATTATTTTACATTTTTAGGCAATTCGGAAAGCTGGTGAAACCCCATACGTAGTATTAGCAGCGCTGCTACTCCAGGTACCGTAACTGGTCACACTGCGGAAATAGCTAGTATTACTGGAATTAGCCGAACGCAGCCACCAATAAACACTAGATCCATTATATTTTTTAATTGCTCCTGCGTAACTTGAAGTTGTCACATTTTGTCCAGCATAATAATCTAATTGTCTTGTATTGTTATAGGATGTGTCATAATAATCAATTCCATCACTTGTATCTCCATCTACATCTTCCCACACTTCATGAGTTGACAACAAATATATTTTATCTGTTGATGTGAAGTTTACCGTGTCATACCGACCATGTCCCGATACGACATGAGTATTAATTATAGAATTTCTTAGCATTTCTGGTAAGGCATTATAGATATCTGTATTTACATAAGTCCTCATAGAACTTGCTGGCCATCCATCTACATTCCAGCCATATTGATAATTAGTTCCTTTATATTCGCCGCTTGGATTCATATTATGAGTTTTAATAATATCGGCAAATTCTAAAACAAAGCCACAAGCGGTTTGTGAAAATCCTTCGGTCGAACACTCTGCTGGAGTCGTTGTGTTTGCTATACGTAAGGTGTGTGTTCCAAATGTCCCCATATCTACTTCTTTAGTATCTCCTAACTCATATACATTTGGATTATTTCGAACATTATTAATAATAGTCTCCCATGAATCTGTAGTAAAATCTGGTACAGGTTTTTCTTGGGCAGTATCATCTGCTTGGGCATAGGTTACACTGAACTTGAACATATAATTATCAGCAGTACTTGGTAATTGACTTGCGGTAATATCTTCTTTGTAATGAACTCGAACCTTGTAGGTTTCTGTTTTACCTGACT
>CAMOGG010000019.1 GCA_946614095.1 uncultured Caryophanales bacterium
TTCTTTTGAAAATATGGTATAATTTTGTTAAATGGAGTGATTGGATGAAAGTTATTATTGTAGCTGGTGGTACTGGTGGACATATTTATCCTGCTTTAGCGATTATTAATAAGATTAAAGAAGAAGATAAACATAGTGAGTTTTTATATATAGGTACGGATGATAGGATGGAGAAGGATTTAATTCCTAGTATGGGGATTCGTTTTGAAGGGATTCCTATGAAGGGGTTAAATCGAAAACATTTATTATCTAATTTTAGTGTTATAAAGATGTTTTCTTCTGCGATAAAACGTGCTCGTGAATTAATTCGTGAGTTTCAACCTGATATTGTAATTGGGGCTGGAGGATATATTACTGCGCCTGTTTTATATGCAGCTCATAAAGAAAATATTCCTGTACTGATTCATGAACAAAATTCTATACCAGGACTTTCTAATAAATTTATTAGTCGTTTTGCTGATAAGATATGTGTATCTCTTCCAAATAGTATGAAATTATTTCCTAAGAGAAAAGTAGTTTATACAGGTAATCCTCGTAGTGAAGAGATTTTAAAAGTAGAAAGAAAGAAAAAAAGTTTACTTGGATTTGATCAAAATAAAAAACTTGTTGTTTTTGTTATGGGATCTTTGGGTAGTACTACTATGACTAAAAAGATTAAAGAATTAATCCCTGGATTTAACCAAAAGAATTATCAAGTACTAATCATTACTGGTAAAAAGTATTATGATGATTATAAGGATTTAGATATCTCTTCTAATATTAAGATTGTTCCTTTTATGGATGACTTAATTCAATATTTGAAAGATAGTGATTTAATTGTTTCTCGAGCAGGAGCAAGTACAATAGCAGAAATTACAGCAATTGGATTACCTGCTATATTGGTGCCTTCTCCTTATGTTACAAATAATCATCAATATAAGAATGCTAAAGAATTAGAAGATGCAGGAGCATGTAGAATTATTACAGAAAGTGAGTTTTCAAAGGATTCTATTATTCAAGAGATTGATTATATTTTTGATCATAAAGAAGAATATGATGAGATGGTTAAAAATAGTAAGAAGTTAGGTATTCGAGACTCTTCTACTAGAATCTATCAAGAAGTAAAAAAAGTAATTAGGTGATTGTATGGAAAATATCATTCAAAAAATTAAGGACTTAAATATTGGAAAAGTAGAAGAGTCTATTTCTATAGCGAAGCATACAACATATCGAGTAGGGGGAACTGCTCTTGGATTAGTATTTCCTAGAAATGTTGCTTGTTTGGTTAAATTGATTCGTTTTTTACAATTAGAAAATATTTCTTATAAAGTGATTGGGAATGGATCTAATTTATTATTTAGTGATGACTTTTATGATGGAATATTAATTCAATTAAGTGAATTAGATTCTATTGAATTTTTTGGAAGAAATAAAGTACGTGTTGGTGCTGGCTATTCTCTTATTAAATTATGTGTGATGGCAGCAAAGAAAGGTTATACGGGACTTGAATTTGCGTCTGGTATTCCAGGAAGTGTCGGGGGCTCTGTGTTTATGAATGCTGGTGCCTATAAATCCGATATGGGATATGTTGTTGAAAGAGTAAAAGTTCTTACACCTGATTTGAAAATTATTTATTTAGAAAATAAAGAAATGAATTTTCATTATCGTACTTCTTTTTTACAGAGGCATCCGAATTATATTTGCCTTGAAGTTATTCTTCAACTTCATAAAGGTAGGAGAGATGCAATAGAAGAGGTTATGAGAGAAAGAAGACAAAGAAGAATTGATTCTCAACCATTAGAATATCCTTCTGCTGGTAGTGTATTTCGTAATCCCGAAGGAAATTTTGCAGGTAAATTGATTGAAGATGTTGGTCTTAAAGGAAAAAGAATTGGTGGAGCTATGATTAGTGAGAAACATGCTAATTTTATAGTTAATTATGATCATGCAACTGCTAGTGACATTAAACAATTAATTGATTTAGCTCATGAAAAGGTTTTCAAACAATATGGAATTTCTATGAAGGTAGAGCAAGAATTTGTAAATTGGAAATAAATTGACTTGTAAAATGAAGAATAGTTGTACTATTCTTTTTCTTTTTCTTTCTTTTTTCTATATTTTCTTATATAATTAGTTATAAGGAAAGTAGATTATGGCTAAAAAGATTATTAAGAAAAGAAAAATAAAGTTATTTAATTTGTTGATTATTCTATTAGTTTTCATAGGATTATTTTTTGGTGTGTATTTTTCTTTCAGAATTCCAGTTCATAATATTATAATTTTAAATACTAATTATTTGAATGATGATTATATTCTAGATTTAGCAGGTATCAAAGATTATCCTTCTTTCTTTTTAACAAAATCTAGTGTTGTTGAAAAAAAGTTAGTAAAATCTTCCTATATTTATCAAGCAAAACTTCATAAGAAATGGGGATTTCTTTATGTTTTAGATATTCGAGAGAACCGTCCTTTATTATATGATACCAATAACAATAAATATGTTTTTGATACCAAAGAAGTAGTAGGAGAAAGTGATATTACAAATAGCTTTCGAGTACCTAGATTACTGAATTATGTACCTGATAAAAAGTATACAAAGTTTATTTTTAGTCTTGGAAAAATTAAAGGAGATATTTTATCTAAAATTAGTGATATTGAATATCAGCCAAATGATTATGATAAAGATCGTTTTCTATTATATATGGATGATGGAAATATGGTTTATTTAACTTTAACAAAGTTTAAAATGATTAATCATTATAATGATGTATTAAAACAATTAGAAAATCATAAAGGAATTTTATATTTGGACAATGGTAATCATTTTCAAATTAAAGAATAATTGCTTTATTATTTAGAGGGAGGGTTTGAATATGAAAAGAAAGATTTCTCTTTCCTATTTATATTTTTTATTACCAGTGTTTTATTTTACCCTTATTTCTTATGCAACACAGGTAGAAGACATTTGGTTTTTGTTTTCTCATGGAAAATATGTTTTAGAATATGGCATCCCTCATACTGATTTTTTAACGATTCATCAAGGACTTCATTTTGTGATGCAGCAATGGGGGTTTTCTGTTTTGTTATATACTTTTTATCATAATTTTGGAAGTATGGGAGTATTTCTTTTATTGGGAATTATTAATTTTTTTATTGTTTTCTTCTTGTATCGTTTTTGTATGATACTTAGTTCTAATAATCAATACTTTTCTTGTTTGATAGCTTCTATTATTGATGTTTTATTAGAACTTGTTTTTATTATTCCTAGACCACAGATTGTTAGTATGTTATTATTTATTATAACTTTGTATTTATTAGAAAGATATTGTAAAAATTCAAAAGATAAGGGGATTTTTTTTCTTCCTATTATTAGTATTCTTTTTGTAAATTTTCATGCTAGTATGTGGCCTATGCTATTTGTTTTTTGTATGCCATATTTAGCTGAGTTTGCTTATCTTTTTCTACGAAAGAAGGATAAAAGAATTTTTTTACTATTACTTGTTCTTTTATTAGCAGCTTTATGTGGTTTTATTAATCCTTATGGGATAGAAGCTATGACTTATTCTTTTCATTCTTATGGAATTGATATTGCGAATCAATTAATCATTGAGATGCATTCATTTTCTCTCTTTACGAAACAGTATTCTCTTTTTATGAATAGTTGTTTTATTCTTTTTATTATTCTTATCAATATTGTTTTTTGTTTTATTCATCATTGGAAGTTTCCTATTCATTATTATTTTTTATTCTTAGGATTTAGTTTTATGGCTTTTTTAAATATTCGTAATACTTCTTTTTTAATTATTGGTACATTACCTTTTATGGTATGTGTTTTTCATAAAATGATTCAACAAAAGATTTCTTTATGGATATATATCCTACCAATTCTTGTTATTGGAGGAGTTATCTTTTTTCAAGCAAATAGAGGTTTTTATGAGATCCGTAATACTTCTGTAAATCGTATTGTTGATTATTTAGATCGGGAAAGAAATTCAGATATTATCTTATATACTGGATTTAATGAGGGATCTTATTTAGAATACCGTGGTTATTCTGTTTATATGGATTCTAGAATGGAAGTGTTTTTAAAAAAAAATAATCATAAAGCAGATATTTTTTCTGAATATTATGATGTTTTAATGGGAAATATTGATTATAATCAGTTTATTCAGAAATATCATTTTACTCATTTTATTGTTGTAGAGAATTCTCTTTTTTATCATTATTTAATAGAACATCAATATAAAGTGGTTTGTCATGAAGGAGATTTGTTATTAATTGAAAGATAATATTGTTATTGTAATGGTTTAATCTTTCTGAATAGTTTTTTCTTCTTTTTTATATTATCATGGATGTGGGTGAAGTTATGAAAGTTGTAATTATAGGATGTGGGCCAGCGGGACTTACTTGTGCTTATCATTTATTAAGAAATAATAAAGAGTTAGAAGTTGTTTTATTAGAAGAAGAATCCTCTATTGGTGGAATTAGTAAGACTGTTAATCATCATGGTAATCGAATGGACTTAGGTGGGCATCGCTTCTTTACTAAAAATGAAAAGGTTTTACAACTATGGTTTGATTTGATGCCATTACAAGGATATCCTGCTTTTGATGACAAAATGTTGAATGTAAAAAAAGACTATCAAAATGGGAAAGCAAATCCTGAGAAGAATGATCAAGTTATGTTGATTCGAAATCGGATATCTAGAATTTATTATCACAAAAATTTTTTTGATTATCCTGTTTCCTTTAATTTAAAAACTATTAAGAATATGGGGTTTATTACTACTATTCAATGTGGATTTAGTTATTTACATTCTTTAGTATTCAAAAAAGATGAATCTAATTTAGAAAATTTTTATATTAATCGATTTGGAATGAAATTATATCAAATGTTTTTTAAAGGCTATACAACAAAGTTATGGGGAAGAACTCCAAGTGAAATTGATTCTAGTTGGGGAAGCCAGAGAGTAAAGGGAATTTCTATTCGAAAAATATTAATTGATTATTATAAGAGATTATTACATATTCAGGATAAAAATAAAGAAACTAGTTTAATTGAGTCTTTTTATTATCCTAAATATGGTCCTGGACAATTATATGAAGAGATGGCTAATCGAATTGAAAAAATGGGCGGAAAGATTTTGCTAAATAGTAAAGTTGTAGGAATTCAAAAGAAAAATCATCATATTCAAGAAGTTGTTTATTTAGAAGGAAAACAAAAAAAGAAAATTTCATGTGATGTTGTTGTATCTTCTATGCCAATGAAAGATTTACTTGAAGTAATGAACCATGTTCCTCGTCAGATATTAGAAATTAGTAATCATCTTCCATATCGTGATTTTATTACGATTGGTGTGTTATTACCAAAATTAGAATTAAAAAATGAAACAAATATTCAGACCATTCATGGTAGTGTTCCGGATAATTGGATTTATATTCAGGATACTTCTGTTAAAATGGGAAGAGTTCAAATATTCAATAATTGGTCTAGTTATATGGTAGAAAATCCGATTAATACAATCTGGCTTGGATTAGAATTCTTCTGTAGTGAAGGTGATTCTTTTTGGAATAAAAGTGATATAGAATTGGTGAGTCTTGCAAAAAAGGAATTAAAAAAGATGGGATTTTATGATGGGAAAATATTAGATAATAAAGTTATTCGTGTAAAGAAAGCATATCCTGCTTATTTTGATAGCTATAAGGATATTGATGTAATTAGAGAATATATTAATAATATTGATAATTTGTATTGTATAGGAAGAAATGGTACTCATTCTTATAATAATATGGATCATTCTATTTTAAGTGGTATGATTTGTGCAGATTTAATTCTAAATCATTCTCATAATTTAGACTTATTATGGAATGTTAATGTAGATAAAAGTTATCAAGAAGAAAAGTAGTTTTCTATGTTTTTTTGTAGTATAATACTTTTGTATGTTTAAGATTGGGTGTGATTATATGTATTTTGATCCTGGAACAGGTAGTTTAATAATTCAATTATTAGTAGCAGGAGTTGCTTCTTTAGGAGCATTCTTTGCTTTGTTTAAGAATAAAATAAAAAATATTTTTCTTCATGAAGAAAAAAAGGATGATTCTCATGAAAAGTAGAGAAATCTCTTCTTTTCGTGATCCTTCTGGGTATATTTATTATGAGAAGGGGAAAGTCTTTCGAAAAATTAATCCCTCTTATTTTCAAGAGTATCATCATTTGATGGATAGTGGTTTATATCATGAATTGGTTCAAAATCATCTGTTGATTCCACATCATGAAATAATTTCCAATTCTAAAGAAATTATATTAGAAGTAGAAAAAGTTCCTTATATTTCTTATCCTTATGAATGGAGTTTTGATGAATTAAAAGATGCGGCTTTATTAACCATTCACATTAATCAAGTTGCGATGAAGTATGGTATGATTTTAAAGGATGCTTCTAGCTATAACGTTCAATTTATTGGTTCGAATCCTATCTTTATTGATACATTGTCTTTTATGTTTTATGAAGAAACTTCTCCTTGGGGAGCATATGGTCAATTTACGAAACATTTTATAGCTCCTCTTGTTTTAATGAAATATGTAGATGTTCGATTAAATTGTTTACTTGAAAATTATATTGATGGAATTCCTTTGGATTTATGCTCACGTTTATTAGGACATAAGGGTGGTATAATTGGATATTTGCATATTAAATTACAAGATAAAAGTATTCAGCGTCATAATCAAGATGGATCTGTTTCTGCAAGAAAAGTTTCTCTTTCTAAAAAAGATATTTTAAATATGTTTTCTATGATAGAGCGACAGATTAAAAAATTATCTCTTCAAAAATATGTTACAGAGTGGATGTCTTATTATGAACATACCAATTATTCTTCAAAAGCAGCTGATTCTAAGAGAAAAATTGTAAAAGAATTTTGTTCTAAACTATCTTTTACAAATCAAGATCTTATTTTTGATATTGGTTCTAATGATGGTACTTATTCTCGTTTGATTGAAAGTGTTTTTCCTTCTTATGTGATAGCTTTTGATATTGATTCTAATGCCGTTCAGAGTAACTATCATCGTTCTTCCAGTGAACAAAAAAATATATTGCCATTGATTATGGATATATGGAATCCTTCTAGCAATATTGGTTTTGCAAATCGTGAAAGAAGTAGTTTTATGGATAGGGGATGTGCTTCTCTTACTTTAGCTTTAGCTTTTTTACATCATTTAGTGATTTCTAATAATCTTTCTTTTGAGATGGTTGCCGAATTTTTTAGTAAAATAACAAGATATCTTATTATAGAATTTGTTTCCAAAGAAGACTCTCAAGTTCAATTGTTATTACAAACTCGGGAAGATATTTTTGATTTTTATTCTATAGAAACATTTCGAAGAGTATTTTCTCAGTATTTTGACATTATAGATGAGAAAACAATTGATCAAAGTAGTAGATCTTTGTTTTTAATGGAGGTAAGAGATGGAAAATCATTTGTTAAATAATAAGTTGCTTTTTTTGCAACCGTTTTTATTAACTATTACTTATTATCTATTGGTTTTTCGAGTTAATTTTTCCATCAATGGTGGTGAATATGAATTTTTGTTGTCGGAATTGTTTTTTCTTATCTTTATTGTTATTATTTTTCAACTTATTTTTTATGTTTTAATGAGACGCTTTATTAAGAATAAGAATATCATGATGATTTGCGAAATACTACTGTTAGCTCTTTTTTTTGTGAGAAGTATTCCGACTATTTTGTTATTTGTTTTTATGATGATTTTTGCTTTTGTATATAAAAATAAATTTATGTCTCTTAATGCTTTTTTAGAAGTGTTTTGTACTGTTTTTTTTCTCTTTACTGTTATTTTAGGAGGATTACAAGTAGTTTGGATTGCTTATTCGGAGATATCTTTCTTATCTAGAAGTTATTCTTATCAAAAAAAGAAAAAAGTAGTTGTTGATAATAATGAGGATATTCCTAATATTTATTGGTTTCATATGGATGGTATGCCTAATAATTCTTTTATTAATACTTATTATGATCAATCATTAGAAGACTTCTCTAGCTTTTTGAATCAGAAAAAATTCTTGTCTAATAGGAATGCTTCTTTTGTAGGGGGACATCATACTCAGTTAGCTTTAGTATCTCTTTATAATCCGGATTATTATGATAACTTTTTAAAAAAATATTTAAATGAGTTGGATTATTGTTCACTGCATCATTGTAAGACGAAAAATACGATTATGTTTCAAGAATTGATTTTTAAGAGGTTGGAAAATGAATTTTTAGAAGCTATTCAAAAAAAATATACAACATTTAGTATTACAGAATTTAATCAATATACTTCTTTTCCTACTGATTATGTTTATGATATAACTGAGATGGATGGAGTCTGTAAAGTTCCTTTTTTTAAAAATGATTATAGTAATCAGAAGATTTATCAAGATATTTTGAAGAAACATATGAATACTTTTACGGATTATTATTTTCATTTTTCTAATCAGAATGATTCCCTTTTTCAAGAAAACTTGGATTGTAATGTTGATTTAAGTCGATATCAAACTCTAGATGATTCTACTTTTTATCCTATCAGAAAGACAATTCGAGCTTTAGAAGATGCTAGGAGTAAGGGAAATCAGCCTAAGTTTTATTTTATTGATAATATTCTTGTTCATAAATATTGGAATTATGATTCTAATGGAAAGTTTATTCGTAAAAATAATACAGATTTAGATGATTTTGATGATTGCTATTATTACACTACAAAAGTATTAATGAACTTTGTTCAATATATAGAAGATAATGACTCTAATAGTGTTATTGTTATTCAGGGGGATCATGGAATTCATGTTTTAGATGAGAATATTTTGAAGAAATATTTTCATATTAATCATAAACAAGTGATGGATATTCGTAATTCTACGATAAATGCAGTTTATATACCACAAAAATATCAAAATGGAGAAGAAAAATATTTAGAAAATCCTTTAAATATCAGTCGCTATTTGATTAATCGATTTATTGGTAATAATTATGAATATTTAGACTGAATGATAAAAAAAACTTTAATAAATTAATCTTTTATAGTATAATGAATTTTGAAGATAGACATCTGGTAATGTGTCAAGATAAAAATTATGGAAGTTTGTAGATGATTTCTCCCTTACCAAATAAATTGTCCCACGCCAAAAACTGTTTAGGTAAAAATTAAACATTAGTTCGTTGTGTTAACGAACTCAGGTTATAAAAGATTGAGTATTCGAGTCTAAAGGAGGATGAACATGAGTGATATTTATACTGGAATTGATTTAGGTACTGATAGTATTAAAATTGTTGTATCTGAAAAAGTAAATGATAAATATTATGTGTTGGCTTCAGTTAGTAGTCCTTCTAGCGGAATTGAAAATGGTCTTATCGTAGATACAAAAGCTGCTGTTACAAGTGTAAAAAATGCTTTTCGAGAAATAAATGATTTATTAGGAATTAAAATTACTAAGGTAGTTGCTTGTATTCCTCCTACTAATTGTAAGATGGATATTGTACTAGGTAGTGTTCATGTATTAGATTATAATGAAATTACTGGTGTTGATGTTAGTAATGTTTTATTAGATGCGATTAAGGGTCAAGATTTTTCTCATGAAGAATTGGTTACGGCTATGCCTATTCATTTTACGATAGATGAGCATCATAATATTCGTGATCCTAAGGGAATGAAGGGTAGTGTATTAGAAACTAGAGTAGTTATTAGTACCACAAATAAAGAGTCTTTGTATCGAATTTTGGAAGTGTTGAAATTAAGTGGGATTGAAACAGTAGATATTGCTTATTCTTCTGTAGGAGATTATTATGCAATTAAAAATCGTAAATATGATGAATTAGTAGGAGCTATTATTAATATTGGAGAAACTTCTACTAATGTGTCTATTTTTAATAAAGGGATTCAAATTAAAAATAGTGTATTGCCTGTAGGTAGTATTCATGTTGATAAAGATCTTACTTATGTATTTAAGTCTAAATTAGAGGATTCTAGAAAGATTAAGGAAAATTTTTCTTTAGCTCTTGCTAGTTATGCAGATCAAAATGATACTTGGGAGTTTTCTATTGGAAAAGAAGAGCCAAAAGAAGTGAATCAAGTAGGGGTTTCTAAAGTAGTAGAAGCTAGGGTAAGAGAAATTTTAAAACTTGCGAAAAATGAGATAAAAAACTTAACAAATAGAGAAATCCGTTATATAATTATAACAGGTGGCTTAAGCGAGTTGGCTGGTTTTGGAAATTTAGTAGAGCAAGAATTTGGCTTTGTAGCAAAGGTTTGCAATATCCAAACGATGGGAATTCGTCATAATAAATTTAGTAGCTGCTATGGAATTATAAAATATTTTGATGATAAACTTTCTTTACGTGGTAAGCAGTATCGAATGATTTCACAAGAAGATGTTGATACGATGCTATCCATTGATTCTAGTATTACCAATGATAATATGATAAGTAAAGTGTTTGGACACTTTTTTGAGCATTAAGGAGGAAAAGGTATGATAGGCGGATTGGAAATGGATCAGTTAGCGAAAATCAAAGTCATCGGTTTAGGTGGTGGCGGTGGTAACGCTATTAATAGAATGGTTGAATCGGGTGTTAAGGGAGTAGAATTTATTGCTGCTAATACAGATTTACAGGTATTAAATTCCTCTAAAGCCGATGTTAAAATTCAAATAGGAGCAACTCTTACAGATGGACTTGGAGCTGGTGGAAAGCCTGAAGTTGGTAAGGAGTCTGCTGTTGAATCTAAAAAAGAAATTGAAGATGCATTAAGTGGTGCTGATATGGTATTCATTACTGCTGGTATGGGTGGAGGAACTGGTACTGGAGCAGCTGCTATTGTTGCAGAAATTGCTCAAGGATTAGGAGCCCTTACAGTGGCAATTGTTACAAAACCATTTTCTTTTGAAGGAAAAAGAAGAATGGAAAATGCACTTCAAGGAATTGAAGATTTAAAGAAACATGTAGATACATTAATTGTTATTCCAAATGATCGATTAAGAGAAATTATTGATAAGTCTACTCCAATGCTTGAAGCATTTAAGGAAGTTGATAATGTTCTTCGCCGAGGAGTTCAATCTATTTCAGATTTGATTGCTGTTGTTGGACTTGTTAATTTGGATTTTGCTGATGTTAAAGCAGTTATGGAGAAGAGTGGTCGTGCTATTATTGGTATCGGTATTGGTATGGGTGAGGATAGAGCTTTAGAGGCTGCTAAACAAGCCGTATCTTCTCCACTATTGGAAACTTCTATTGAAGGAGCAACAGATGCCATTATTAATATTACGGGTGGAGTTAATTTGACTTTATTTGAAGCAGAGCAAGCTGCTGAAGTTGTTCGTCAAGCTGCTAATACAGATATTAATACTATTTTTGGTTCTGTTATTAATGAGCATTTAAATGATGAAGTAATTGTTACTGTAATTGCAACTGGCTTTGATAAAGTGAAAAAGGTAGCAGCAACGGAACCAGTTTATAATAATAATGCTAATCAAGCAAGAAGAACTCCTTCTAGAACAGATTATGCATATCAGCCTGAATTACTTCAAGAAGAAGATAACAACACAATTCCAACTAATGATGTTGATATTGAAATGCCTTCTTTCTTGAGAGATCGTAATTTTTAGTTTTTAAGAAGCATAGTAATATGCTTTTTTCATTGTAAAAGATTATTTTTTATATTATTATTAGAAAAATGAAAGAAAATGGCAATACTATTTCTGCTCATATTTATAAGAGCCATAATAAAGAATTGTTTCAAAACTCTTTATTAGATTTTTATGGAACCTTCTTGATTGATAGAGAAAAACTTGTCGTTTTTTATGCTTTAAATGATGATCAATATAGTAGTTCGGTATTTAGTAGAGAAAGATATACTTTTCCTTAAAAAATAGATATCATATTTGATACCTATTTTTCTTTAATAATAAGTTTTTTGTTCCCATTTCTTTTTTGTTTCTGCTGTTCTAATGATTTGAGCAAGTAGATTTAAGGCTATTTGTTCTGTTTTTCTTTCGATATCACGTAGAGGATTAAATTCTACTAAATCATAGGATAAAACACTATTGATATTTTTCATAATATACTCGTTAATTTGCATCGTTTCTTCTTCTGATATTCCGTCGAATTCTGGCGTAGATACACCTGGGGCTAGATCTGGGTCAATAATATGTAAGTCAAAGCAAATATGAATCCCTTTTGTTTTATATCCGGCTATTTTGAAAGCTTCTTCCATAACTGTTTCGATTCCTTTTTCTTTGATGTCTTGTGTTGTAAACATCGTTACTCCCGAATAACGTATATTATCTTTTTCTCCATCGTCAATATTTCTGGCACCAACGATTACTGTTTTAGATGGTTGAATTACTTTACCATTGTGATAATATCTTAAATCATTATTTTTATAGCCGTTGATTGCAGCTAATGCTAGGTCATGAATGTTACCAGAAACAGTTGTTTCAAAAGTATGATAGCTAGGATGGGCATCAATCCAAATTAGTCCAACATCAATATTTTCTTTTGCACAAGCTAAAGCTGTGGCGATAGACGCAGAACGATCTCCACCAATCATAATTGGAAAATATTCTTCTTTTATTTTTTCGGTCATAGCTTTATATAGTTTTGTATTAAAGGCTTCTATTTCATATTCGTTTTTACGACGGTCAGAAAGATTTCTACTTTTAATAACTTCAGGATTTCTTTCTAATAACATGCTTTCTCCTTGATAGAAAGCTTTTAAATCATTCATTAATTGTACTGGCCCTAAGTTTGCTCCATCAATATGTACTCCTAAGTCTGTACCAGCTCCAAATATCATTGTTCTCATTTATTATCACCATTTTCATTCTAACGTAAAATATATTCGATAGCAAGAAAAAGTCTTTAATTTCTTGTAGGTTTACTGTATAATGAGTTTAGGTGATGATAGTGAAAACATTGAATGAATTGTATCCTGGTATTGGGGTTGATACTGTTATTAAATCTATTAAAATTAATTCTCGTGAAGTGGAAGATGGGGATTTATTTGTTTGTACAAAAGGGGTTACAGCAGATCGACATGATTTTATAGATGATGCCATTCAGCATGGTGCAAAAGCGATTGTTGTTTCTCGAGATATTCGTAGTGATAAAGTTCCTACTATTAAAGTTCCTGATACAAATCGTGAACTTCCTTATTTGTGTCAGAAATTTTATGATTATCCTGATCAAAAATTAAAGATGATTGGAGTTACTGGTACAGATGGAAAGACTAGTGTTACTACAATTATTCAAACTTTAATCGGTAGTGATTTATGTGGCTATATTGGGACTAATGGACGAAGTTGTGCGAAGTTTAGTGGAGATAATCCTAATACGACTCCAGATGCTCAAAATTTATATATGTATTTAGATGAATTTGTAGGATATGGTTGTAAGTATGCTGCAATGGAAGCTTCTAGTGAAGCCTTCTTTCGAGGTAGACTTCAAGCAATGCAATTTGATGTTAGTGCTTATACTAATGTTACTTCTGAGCATTTGAATATTCATGGTACTTTTGAAAATTATTTAGAAAGTAAGTTAATGTTATTTCGTCAGACAAAAAAAGACGGTTATTGTATATTAAACCATGATGATCCATATTTTGATCAAGTAAAAGCAGCTTGTAATGGAAAGGTACTAACTTATGGTAGTGGAGAAGAAAATGATTTACAGATTGTTGATTTTAAATTGTATCCAAATCACACAGATATTCATTTTCGTTATAAAGATAATGTTGTTTTTGTAGAGAGTCCTTTAATGGGTGATTTTAATGTTTCCAATTTAGCTTGTGGTATTTTGTGTGCTGTTGCGGCTGGATTTAATTTTGATCGACTTCTATCAAAAATACCAGATATCAGGATTAGTGGAAGATTAGAATTATTAAATACGGATACTCCATATTATATTATGGTTGATTATGCTCATACACCGAATGGTATTACAAAATTACTTAATTTTGTTCATACTTTGGATATTAGTCGTAGCATCGTAGTGATTGGACAGGCAGGGGAGAGGGATCCTTATAAAAGACCAAAAGTTGGTAATGTCGTTGTTGAAAATGCAACTTATGCTATTTTTACTTATGAAGATCCTAGAAGTGAAGATCCAATGGCTATTTGTGAAGATATTATTCGTGAATTAAAGGATACTCATCATAATTATGAAATTGTGATTGATCGTAGGAAAGCAATCGAGAAGGCTGTTTCTATGGCTGAGGCAAATGACATGGTTTTAATTTTAGGAAAAGGAAATGAAACTTATGAAAAATTAAAAGATGAAACAATTTATTTCAATGATATTGAAGAAGCATATCAAGCAGTTGCAAATCGAAAGATTAAGGAAGGTGTTTAAGAAACGCTTTCTTTTTTTTTTGTTATATGTTATAATATGCGTAATTTTGGGGGTTGTTGAAATGAAAGCTATAAATCAAAAAGAAGTTGATACTTTTAAACAAAATTTATTTTCTTTAAAAAAACGATCTGTTGATCATTTTTGGAACTTACATGGGAAGAAATTATTAGTAAATCACAAAGATTATTCTATCATTTCTACCTTTATTGAAGAGATGGAATTTTATTTTTATAGTCTTTTACAATTTGGTTATGTAAATTCTAGTAATATTTCTAAAGTTGTAAGAGATTTTCAAGGAATATCTTATGTAGAACCTTTAAAAAATTCAAATGAACGAATTTTTGCTTTAACTACATGGCCTGTTATTTCTATTCATCCTGACTTAGGAAAATATCGTAACCTATCTTCTAAAAGTTTTCAACAATTAATTATTTCTCATGAATTGGGACATATTATGAATCGTTCTTGGAAAAATGAATCTATCCATTTTACTAATGAATTGTATCAGAATAATCGAGTGAAAAGTATTTTAAAAAATATGGGATTGAATTCTTATGACTATTTAAAAGAAGGATTTGAATTGCTAGATGAAGTAATTGCTCAAGAAATAGCAGAAGAAGTTACTTATTTTAAAATGAATAAGAAGCGTCCTAAGAGGGAATATCGAACCGATAAAGCTATTTTTGAATATCAACCATATCTTACTAATTTCAATTTATATGGAGAATTTCAGGAAGTAGCTATTGCTTTTGCGAAGACTTTATCTTTTCTTAATATTACGACAAAAGATTCTGATGAAGTTATTTTACAAAAACTTGTTAAAGCTTCTTTTCAAAATAATTTTATTTCTCTTATTAAACAAGAATTTATCAATGAAGGATGTCGATTTGATTATTTTATCATGATGCTTGCTATTATGGGTAAAATGAAAAGTTCTACTTATCAATTCGTTGGATTAAATCAAAAGAAAGGTTCTATTTCTATTCATCCAATGATTCAAACTTATTATGAAATAGGAAAATTGAATCAAGAAATTCAAAAAACTTATACTTATGTAAAAAGATAAAGTATTAAAGATGCTTTTTCTTTTGTCTTATGGTATAGTTATTATGGTGATTTTATGATTCGTAAAATAATCAAATTGATGCTTATTCTTGCTTGTATGGGTAGTATTTTTTCTTTATCTTCTGATACAGCAGATGCTTCTAGCCAAAAGAGTCACTTTGTTATTGTTCGGGTAACAGAATCTTTTTTAGGAAGGAGTTTAAGTTCTAAAGAAGAAAAGTATTATACCAAGCATTTTGTTAAAATTGTTCGAAAAAGTGCTCATTTTAGTTTATATTTTATTCTTGGATTATTGGTTCTTAGTTTTTGTATGGAATATATGGAATTATCATGGAGAAGTATGATTTTGTCATTGTTTGTTGTCTTTTTATATGCTTGTAGTGATGAGGTTCATCAATTGTTTATTGCTGGTAGGAGTGGTGAAGTATTGGATGTTTTTATTGATACTTGTGGTGGATTTTTTTCTGTGATTGTGTATAATTGTTATTATAGAGTGAGGAGAAGATACTATGAACAAAAAAAAGCAGCTAGCTAAAAATACCATTATTATTTTTATGGGAAGAGTTTGTACTCAGCTAATTTCTTATTTTTTATTGCCTCTTTATACTTCTTATTTAGCAACCAAAGAATATGGAATGGTGGATTTAGTTCAAACTTATGTAACATTACTAGTTCCTATTATTACATTAGAATTAGAGATGAGTATTTTTCGTTATTTAATTGATGTTAGAGGGAAGAAGAAAGATACCAAGAAATTAATTAGTAATAATTTTTTTGTACTTGGTATTAGTTTAACAATATTTAGTGTATTATATTTGATTGTTTCTTCATTTGTTTCTATTCCTTATCGCTTTTTAATTTTATTTGATGTTATAGTTTGTGTATTATCTGGTAATTTTTTACAGATTGCGAGGGGATTTGGACGTACTTTAGATTATTCTATTAGTTGTATTTTAACTGGTGCTACGACGATTCTTTCAAATATTATTTTTATATGCTTTTTAGATATGAGAGCAGATGGTATGATTTTATCTATGGCACTTGCGAATTTTGTTTGCTCTTTGTATTTATTTTTCCGTTTAAAACTATATTCTTATATACAGCGGTCTTTAGTTGATTGGAAATTATTAAAAGAGATGTTTCATTATTCTATTCCTTTGATTCCCAATGGAGTTAGTTGGTGGATTGTCAATGTTAGTGATAGAAGCATTATTTCTGTAGTGCTAGGAGCTAGTGCAAATGGATTGTATGCCATTAGTAATAAGTTTCCAACGATTATTTCTAGTTTAACAGGGGTTTTTAATCTTAGTTGGAGTGAAAGTGCTGCTTTACATATTAATAGTGATGATCGAGATGAGTTTTTCTCAGATATTTATAATACTGTGATGAAATTATTTACAGCAATGGGAGTTGGAATGATTGCTTGTATGCCATTTGCTTTTCCAATATTTATTGATGCTAAATATAATGCTGCTTATCCATACATTCCTTTTTTAGTACTTGGAACTGTTTTTAATGTAGCAATTTGTTTATATAGTCAGGTTTATTTAGCAAAAAAATTATCAAAACAGGTTGCCTCTACTGCAATTCTTGGAGCTGTTATTAATATTGTTATTAACGTTATCTTTATTAAAAAGTTTGGATTATATGCAGCAGCTTTATCAACTGCAATTTCTTATTTTGTTATGATGGTATATCGTCATATTGATTTAAAGAAGTATGTTACCATTACTATTGAAAAAGGACTTGTATTAAAGAGTATTTTGATTTATCTTTTTGCAATTATTTTATATTATCAAAATAATTTGTATCTTAATATTCTTAGTTTATTGGTTGTTTGCCTTTATGCCTTTTTCTTAAATAAAAAGTTTTTATTATCTAGTTATCAAACTATAAAAGATAAATTCTTTTCTAAAAAGAAAGCATAAATTCGACAAAAAAGAACATATAATGAAATGGTGATTATATGTTTTTTTTAGAGCTACTTCGTCATTTGTTTTGTTTTACAGGTAGTTATTCCAATGATGTTTTTTTAGAACCACTTAGTAGTGAAGAAGAAGAAAAATGTATTCAGGGAAAAATGCTTGGAGATAAAGATTCTAGAAATATGTTGATTGAACATAATTTGAGATTAGTTGCACATATTGTTAAAAAATATGATACAAAATATGTTGAAATGGATGATTTAATTAGTATTGGAACGATAGGTTTGATTAAAGGTGTAGATACTTTTTCTCCTGATAAAGGTGTAAAAATTACTACTTATTGTGCTAGATGTATTGAAAATGAAATATTAATGTATTTTCGAAAAAATAATAAATATAGTAAAGATGTTTCTATTAATGAAGCAATTGGTTATGATAAAGATGGAAATGAAATTGCCATACAAGATATTCTAAAAACAGAGCATGTGAATTTTGAGGATGATATTGATTTGAAAGATAATATTCGTTTTTTATATCAATATATGGATGTTTTAACTCCTAGAGAAAAAGATATTATTCAGAGGCGATATGGATTAGAAAATCAAGAAGAAGAAACACAGAAGAGTATTTCTAAAAAATTAGGTATTTCTAGAAGTTATGTTTCTAGGATAGAAAAGAGAGCTTTAACCAAATTATTAAGAGAATTTTTAAAGCATCAGAGAAGATAGTTATGCTTTACAAATTCTCTTCTTTTTTATATAATTTTTTTTAGAGAGTGGTTAGTATGAGTGTGAAGAGAGAATCTAAAAAGATGAAAAAGAAAAAGAATCAGAGAAATCAATTTTTTTCTAAAAAAGTACTGATTGTTTTCGTTTGTATTTTTATTGCTTTATTTTGTATTGGATTATTTCAATTTATTTTTCTTCCTAAATTATCTTTAAAAGGAAGTAAAAAAGTTGTTTTAAATTATCAAGATCAATATGTAGAGAAAGGGTATAAAGCTCATTATTTTGGAAAAGATTTAACTGATGATGTTAAGGTAAGTGGCAAGGTTCGTACCAATAAATTGGGTACTTATCGAATTGAATATCGTGTTGGAAAGGGAATTTTATCAAAAAAAGTTGTTCGTATAGTAGAAGTTCGAGATGAAGAAAAGCCTAAATTAGAGATTGATCGAAAGGATGTTTATTTGTGTCCTGGAGATGAAATTGTTCCTGAAAAAGTAAAAGCTATGGATAACTATGATGGAAATCTTTCTAAAAAAGTAAAAAATATCATTAGTAAAGATAAGAGTAGTATTACTTATTCTGTTACGGATAGGGCTGGTAATACTAGAAAAGTTACAAAGAAAATTATTTTTAAGGATATAGAAGCTCCTAAATTAACTCTTAATGGAGCTGAAGTGCTTTATTTATATTTGGGAGATGAATTTCAAGATCCTTCTGTTACGATAGAAGATAATTGTGATTCTAAGTTGGAGTCTCAGCTAAAGGTAGACGGAAGAGTAGATACTAATACGGTTGGAGAGTATGAGCTTGTTTATCATGTAGAAGATAAAGCTGGTAATAAAGGGGAAATTAAAAGAGTTGTTAAAGTGAATGAAAGAAATAAAAATGGAACTATCTATTTAACATTTGATGATGGTCCTAATAGTGGTACTACGGATGTTATATTAGATATATTAAAAGAAGAGGGTGTAAAAGCGACTTTC
This sequence comes from uncultured Caryophanales bacterium, assembly GCA_946614095.1. Classification (GTDB taxonomy): domain Bacteria; phylum Bacillota_I; class Bacilli_A; order RF39; family UBA660; genus UBA3789. The sequence continues at coordinate 19,068 of CAMOGG010000019.1, forward strand.
TTTGTTACAAACAAGGGCCCTGATGAATTGATTAAAAGAGAATATGATGAAGGGCATACCGTTGCGTTACATACAGCAACTCATGATTATAGTATTGTTTATGCATCTGGTGAATCTTATTTTGAGGATTTATATAGTGTTCAAGATAGAGTAAAAAGAATTACTGGATATGAGAGTAAGATTATTCGTTTTCCTGGAGGAAGTAGTAACACTGTAAGTCGTAAATATACTCCTGGAATTATGAGTTATTTAACACAAGAAGTTCAAAATCGTGGCTTTCGTTATTATGATTGGAATTTATCTAGTGGAGATGCTGCTGGAGGAACTCCAACGGCTGATCAAATCTATAATAATGTTGTTAGTAATTTGAGTCATGATCGTATGAATATGGTTTTGATGCATGATATTAAGACTTATACAAGGGATGCTTTAAGGCAAATTATTCAATATGGAAAAGCTAATGGTTATCGATTTGAACAAATTACTATGGATACTGAAATGGTTACTCAAAGAGTTAATAATTAAGGAGATAGTATGACAGTTGAAGATTATCAAAAGATAGATTCTCATTTTTCTTGTAGTATGTTTTTGGCAAATGCTAATCATATGATTAAAAAAATACTGAATTCTATTACATTAAATGAGCTAGAAAAAGTAGATCACTTTATTAGTGATTCTGTTTATCAAAAATTTAAAGGTCAGTTAGAAGAACCTTTAAAAAGAAATGCTAAATTAGTATATGATCAGGTAAATGTACAAAGTGAGATTGAGTCTATTCGTAAAACAGTAGACTCTTATCAAATTGATGTAGTAGCAACTTGTAAATATTGTAAATATTTTACAGATTCCTTGGGAAATGTAATTGGAGGGAGTCCTACTAATAGAATGTTGATAAGACATCTTGTTACTTTTCAAAAAAAGATTGGAGCAGAAAAAGAAAACACTAGTCGTTGTTTAGGATGTGGAGCTTCTATTAATATTCTTGAGAGTGGGAAATGTCCTAATTGTGGAAGAATATATGATTTAGAGAAATTTGATTTTGTGATTACAAATTTCGGATAAAGAGGGTATTATGAAAAAAATTTTCAATTGGATTATTTGTTTATTTCTTATTTTCACTATTTATGTTCCTTTAATGGTTGGTGCTGATTCTGGATGGGATAGTGACTATGGAGGATCTGATTGGGATAGTTCATCTAGTTGGGATAATGATTCTAGTTGGGATAATGATTCGAGTTGGAGTAGTTCTTCTAGTAGAGACTCTTATGGAAGTAGTGATTCTTCTGTTGATAGTTCAGCTATTGAATTATTGTTTTGTGCTGCTTTTTATATTTTTATTCTTTATCTTTTCCTTTCATCAGGTAGTAAGAAAAAATCTACTTCTTCTGAAGATTATTCTCATAAAAAATATGTAGGAGATAGTGATATTGAGATTCAGAAGTATTTTCCTGATATGACTGAACAAAAATTAATTGATTTATTGTATCAAAAGTTTGTTGATATTCAAGTTGCTTGGATGAATTTTGATTATGATGCTTTGCAGAGGCTTTGTAGTGAAGAACTATATCAATCTTATCGGTCTGACTTGGAAGTGTTAAAACAAAGTCATGGACAAAATATTATGAGTGATTTTATGATATTATCTGCTAATATTAATGGAATTAAAAGAGATGGAGATTTTCTAATTATTAATATGTATTTACATGCTGCATTTTATGATTATGTCATTGATACTAAAAATAAGCAAATTACAAAAGGTACAAATCAGAGAAAGCTTCATAATCAATATCAATTAGAATTTATTGTACAGCAGAATACATCAACTTCAAAATGTCCAAGTTGTGGTGCAGAACTTGGTGATAGTGTAGGAAAATGTCCTTATTGTCAGACTGTTATTGAAAGAAATTATACTGATTTTGTTTTGAATCGTAAAAAGAAAGTTTAATGGATAAACCTTGTTTTGGACATTTTTCATTATTTAGTGTATAATACACTGGGAGTGATTTTATGGGAATTTTTAAACCAAAAATGTATAAAAAAAATATTCATGAAATTAATTATGATAAATTAAAGGAACAAGGAATTACTTGTTTAATATTTGATTTAGATAATACTTTGGGACTTATTTCTCATAAAAGATGTCCTGATAAGACAAAGAAGTTAATTCAGAAATTAAAAAAAGACTTTTTAGTTTTAATTAGTTCTAATAATACAAAGAGAAGATTAAAACCTTATCTAGAAGAATTAGGAATTGATGGGATTGCTTGGAGTATGAAGCCTTCTATAAAAGGATTGGTATATGCGAAGGGAAAATATCATTTAAAGAAGAAGGAAATGTGTATTATTGGAGATCAGATTGTTACGGATATTTTAGCAGGTAATCGGTTTCATATTAAAACTATTTTGGTAGATCCATTAGGAGAAAAAGATTTAAAAATAACAGGGCTTAATCGAAAAATAGAAGGCTTTATCGTAAAAAAATATGAAAAAAGGGGATTGTTTGAGAGAGGAAATTATTATGAATGAGGAAAAAAAATGTCAAGGATGTGGAATTGTTCTTCAAGATGAGAATGTCTTGTTAGAAGGATATACTACTAGTTTAGAGAATGATTACTGTCAGAGATGCTTTCGTATGAAGAATTATGGAGAATATCAAAGTACTTCTAAAAATAATCAGGAATATATTGATATTTTAAAAGGAGTAGCAGAGACAAAAGATTTGGTATTATATTTAACAGATTTATTGAATATTGAAAAGAATTTAGAAGAGATTCGTACTATTCTACCAAATAAAATGATTTTAGTTTTAAATAAGAAAGATGTATTACCAAAATCTGTAAAAGAAGAAAAATTAAAACAGTATTTATCCTCTTTAGAGAATGCTAATTTTGAAGAGATTATTGTGATTTCAGCTAATAAAAATTATAATATTGATTATTTATTAAAGAGAGTGAAGTTTCATCAGACTAGTAAGAATGTTTATGTTGTAGGACATACGAATGCTGGTAAGAGTAGTTTGATTAATAAATTAATTCAAAATTATTCCGATAGTAGTCAAGAATTAACGATGAGTCCATTACCTTCTACTACTTTAAATACAGTAACAATTGAAATTGATGAACATTTGACTTTAATTGATACACCTGGATTAGTAGAAGTTGGTTCTATTTTAAATCATGTAAGTGATGAAATGGTAAAGAAAATCTCCCCTAAAAAAGAGATTAAGCCAAGAACTTATCAATTACGAAAAAATCAATCAATTATTATTGAAGATTTAATTCGTATTGATTATGTCGAGGGAGAAAGAAATAGTTTTACTTTATTTGTATCGAATGATTTGAAAGTAAAGAGATTATTGAATTTTACTCATAATGATGAATTGAAGGATAAAAATAAAATTACTTATCATATGAAATATGATGAAGATTTAGTTATTAGTGGACTTGGGTTTGTGAAGATTGTTAATAAGGGAGTTATTGACTTATACATTGATAAAGAAGTGGATTCTTTTACGAGAAAGAGTTTAATTTGACATTTTTAGTTGTAAAGATAATGATTCGTTCATTATCTTTTTGTTTTTGTTAAAAAGCCGTATGGCTTTTTTTTGTCAAGTTGTGTAAAAAGACAAAAAAACTTTTTTTTAGAACTTTACTTTTGTGGATAGTTTTTGTAATATATTGGTAAGTAGTGGTTGATTGTGGTGAAAAGTGGGGGATGAATATGTTTATAGGAGAATATCATCAT
>CAMOGG010000020.1 GCA_946614095.1 uncultured Caryophanales bacterium
AATTTGTTTACATAATTGTTTATTTCTGTTTTTCTAAATAATCTTCTAGGAAGAAAAAATCTATATTTTTAAAAGCACAGACAAATAGATTATCTAATCGTTCTCCTAGAAGAGGATAAAAAGAAGAAAAGTTTTGTTCTAATTCTAATTTCATAAAACAATTATTAATATTTAGTCTGCTTATTTCATTACGATATAGATTATTGATGTAATGAGTATCTTTCCTCTTAGTGTATGGAATAGACTGATGTAGTTCTAAATAAAGGGAACGATCTAATTCATTTTTAGAAATTGGATTAATTAATTGATGAAAAATATTATATCCATAATCTACTTCTTCTTTATCTAAATAATAAATATTTTTTAGAATATTAAATAATACACTAGGTGTTTCTTTATATAACTTTACAAATTCTTCTTTTATTTTAAAAATATAATAGACTTTCATATCATCACCAATATTATATTAGCAATTATGAAAGTCTATTTTTGTTTCTTTTTCTGAAAAAAATAATTCTTTACACTTTTTATTTTAAAAGTTCTTCTATTTTTTCTTCTAAGGAATCTATATCAAAACCATAAGCTTTATATACATCATCTTTTTTGCCACTAGCACCAAATTTATCTAGTGTAATTAAATACTTATTATTAAAGATTAATTGATTCCATGAAAAGCTTGAAGATGCTTCTACAACGATTTTTCTTACTTCTACTGGTAAAATTTCGTCGATATATTCTTCGTCTTGTTTTAAGAATCTTCCTAAGTTTGGCATAGATACTACTCTAATATCTATTCCTTTTGTTTTTAATCTTTTCGCAACTTGAAGGACAAGGTGTAATTCTTCTCCACTGGATATAACAATACCATCTGGTTTTTCTATTGTATTTAAGGCAATATAACCACCTTTTTCTACTTCTCCAACTTTTGTTTCTTCTAGAATTGGAGTGTTATTTCTAGCTAAAGTGATGGTACTTGGCCCTGTTTCTTTTTCTAGAATTGCTCGGTAAGAACCAATTACTTCATTAGCATCTGCTGGACGGAAGGTATCCATATTTGGAAGACTTCTTAACATTAGGAGTTGCTCTACTGGTTGATGAGTTGGTCCATCTTCTCCTACACTAATAGAGTCATGCGTAAAGATATAAATATTTTGTAAATTCATCATACAAGCAAGTCTCATAGATGGCTTTAAGAAATCACTAAAAGATAAGAAAGTTGAAGCATAAGGTCTAAAGCCACATAATGAAAATCCATTTGTGATAGCACCCATAGCATGTTCTCTTACTCCAAAGTAAATATTTTTTCCTAAATAATTCTCTGCTTGGAAATTTCCGCCTTCTTTAATATAAGTTTTATTGGCGGCAAATAAATCTGCAGATCCTCCTATCAAATATGGATTATTTTTTACAATTTCATTTAATATTTTTGAAGAGGTTTCTCTTGTTGATTCGATATTGTTCTCTGGAGCATCATAGAATAATTCTTTGACTTCTATTTTTTTGTTTGGATTTTGGAAATATTCTAATTCTTGTTTTTCTTCTTCGTTTAATTCCTTTATTTTTTCTTGCCATTCTTCATAGAGATTATTGCATCTTTCTTTGATAATTGCTCTAAATTCTTCTACAACGTTTTGACTAATTGCAAATGGTATATCTCTCATACCAACTTTTTCTTTGATACTTGTAATATCTTCTTCTGTTAGTGGAGTTCCATGTACTTTATTTGTTCCAGCTAGGGATGAATATTCTCCAATGATAGTTCTTACTTCAATCAAAGTTGGTTTGTTTGAACTAGTTTTAGCTTCATTTATTGCTTTGGATATTAATTCATAATTTTTACCATTTTCTACTGTAATTACATTCCATCCTTGTGAGATAAATCTCATCGCAACATTTTCTGTAAAGGTATCAGAAGTTTTTCCATCTAAACATATATTATTTGAGTCATATAAAACAATTAATTTATTTAATTTTAAAGTTCCAGCTAGGGATGCTGCTTCATAGGAAATTCCTTCCATTAAGTCTCCATCTCCACAAAGAACATAAGTATAATAGTCAATTGCATTTGGGTATCTAGTTCTTAAATTAGCTTCTGCCATTGCCATTCCAACTGCTGTTGCAAATCCTTCTCCTAATGGTCCTGTTGTACAATCTACACCTGGTGTTTTTCCATATTCTGGATGGCCTGGAGTTTTTGAGTTTATTTGTCGAAATTGTTTTAAATCATCTAATGTCAAATCAAATCCTGCCATATATAGCATTGAATATAATAATGCTGAACCATGTCCTGCCGACATAATAAATCGGTCACGGTTAAAAAAATCTGGATGTTCGGCATCAAAATTCAAATGATGTGCGTATAAAGCATAGATGATTGGGGCGGCTCCTAAGACAATTCCCGGATGTCCACTATTTGCTTCATGAATCATATCAATTCCTAAACAACGTATTTGATCAACAATTTTTTGCTCATTAATTTCAGATATGTTTATCGTTTCTTCCAACATATTATTCCTCCTCTTCTTTTATTATATCATAAATTATTTTGCTAGTACTTTTTTCATTTTTTTATAGCATTCCATTATTCCTAAAATGATTAATCCTACTCCTACTAGTTTTAGTAAATCAAAATATGGAATATGATTTGTTTTTAAGAACGTTGATAATATTGGTATTTCTATTACTGCAAGTCCTAATAATATAGAACTAATGATACCAATAGCAAATATTGGATTATTACGAAGAGAAATATGGAACGTACTTTCTTTTTCACTGCGGCAATTGAAGGCGTGAACATTTTGAATGACAATCATTAGGGCCATAACATATCCACGAGCAATAGCAGTAGACATTCCTACTACTTTTAATAAATAAAACCAAGTTATAAATACTACAATACCAATTGAGAAACCTGATAGTAGTATTTCTTCTGCTAATGTTCTATCAAATAAATTTTCTTTTGGATTACGAGGTTTTTCTTTCATTACATTTTTTTCAGCTTTTTCAAATGATAAAGCAATATCTTGAATTCCATCTGTTACAACATTAAGCCATAATAGTTGAATTGCTACTAAAGGCATTGGCATATCAAATAATATGGATAAAGTAAAGAATAACACTTCAGCAAGACCACAAGAGATTAAGAAATATACTATTTTACGAATATTTGCGTAAGCTACTCTCCCTTCTACTACACCACCTACAATGGATTTAAAGTTATCATCCATGACAATCATTTTTGATGTTTCTCTCGCAATGTCTGTTCCACTTCCCATAGCAATTCCAATATTGGCTGCTTTTAGAGCTAGGGCATCATTTACTCCATCCCCTGTTACTGCAACAAATTCTCCTTGTCTTTTTAAAGATTCTACAATTTTTAATTTTTCTTTTGGAGTTACTCTTGTAAAGATTTTTTTTCTTTTTACAAATTCATCAAATTCTTCTTCACTCTTTTTGAGATATTCTTCTACTTCATCACCGGTTGTGACTTCTTCATATGTTTTTGTCAGTTTCAAATCTTTAGCTATCTTAAAGGCTGTTAGAGGATGGTCTCCTGTAATCATTAATACTTTTATTCCGGCACTATTACATTGTTTTATTGCTGGAATTGCTTCTTTTCTGATTGGATCAATGAAGCCTACTAATCCCATAAATGTTAAATTCTTAATATCTTCTTCCTTGTATTCTTTTTGTTCTTTGATTTTTCCGTTTGCTATTGCTATTACTCGGTATCCATCTGATGATAATTGTTCATTTTGTTCTTCCAATAATATTTTATTAAAATCTTTTTTTAAATTCATTTTATTGCATAGAGACATTACTACTTCTAGTGATCCTTTTACTGTACAATATGTTTCTCCTTTTTCTTTATAAAATACAGCAGAGTATTTATTGGCAGATTCATAGGGAATTGTTTCTAGAATCTCTATATTTTCAATTTTTGTTTTCATTTTTTCCCCTAAAACTAGGAAAGCAATATCAATAGAATCTCCTATTTGTTCTTTTTCAGAGAACTTTGCTTCATTATTGATAACACCTAGTTTGGCAATTTCTTGAGCATAAGTTAGTTTTTCTCCTACAACACTCCCTTCGATATTATATCCTGAACCAGAAATTATATATTCCATTTGATTTGGTAATACAATTTTTTTAGCAGTTTGTTCATTCACTGTAAGAGTACCTGTTTTATCACTTGCAATTACCGTACAGCTTCCAAGGGACTCTACTGAATGTAGTTTTTTAGTGACTACTTTTTTCTTTGCCATTTTATTAGAAGCAATGGTTAGTGCCATCGTTAGAGCAAGTGGTAACCCTTCTGGCATAGCGGATACAGCTAATGCAATCACGGATACTAGTATTTCTTCTGCTGATATTCCTTTATTGGCTAATAGAATTGCTAAAATGATGGATAAAATAGCAATTAAGATACTGATTTGTTTAGAGAATTTTTCTACTCGTATGGTAAGTGGAGATTTTTCTTCTTCTGTCTTATTCATGGTATCAGCTATTTGACCAATTTCTGTTTGAATTCCAATTCTTGTTACAATCGCTTTTGCACGTCCTGTTGCGACACTAGTTCCTGCAAATATCATATTACTTTGAGAATGAATTGCTATATTTTTATTGGGAAGCATTTTCGTATTTTTTTCAATTGTAACACTTTCTCCCGTTAATATTGATTCGTCTACTGTAAAATTATGAGCTTCTATGATTCTCATATCTGCTGATATTTTATCTCCTGATTCTAAATATACATAATCTCCTATTGTTAATTCTTTTGAATCTACTATTATTTCTTTCCCATTTCTTTGAATTTTAGCATTTTCTGGTACTAATTTTGATAATGCTTCAGCTGTTGTATTTGCTTTATTTTCTTCATAAGTACCAATCATTAAGTCAATCAATACAATTAAAAATATTGCTATTGCATCTATTATTTCCCCTACAAAAATAGAAGCTAGTATTGCTACTATTAATAGTAAAACAATTGGATCTATTAATTCGTTAAAAAATATTTTTATAATACTATCTTTTTCTTTTTTTGGTAGTTCATTTAAACCATATTTATTTTGTCTTTTTGATGCTTCTTTGTCTGTTAAACCATCTTCTGTCGTTTGTAATTTTTGGAATAGTTCTTCTTTTGACATTGCATAATATCGATCTTCTTTCATCTTTTCACTCCTTTATTTTCTCTTATATTATAACATTGCAAAGAAAAAAAGAGTAGTCTTTCTTACTACTCTTTACAATTAATTATATTTATAATGTGAAATCATCCTTAATTGTTTTTGTATATAATCTTTTTCCTGATTATTTGCCTTATTTTCTAAGTAATCGTAAATCATATCATATAATTCATTGCATCTTCTACAGTCATCACTATATTGTAATTCTTTTAGAAGAGATTTTAATATCACATGAATTCTTTTTCTTTTTGTTCTAATTAACTCTTCTTTTAATTCTTCTTTTCTAGGAAAATTCTCTTCCTCTAATAATTCTAATATTGTTTTTTCTAATTCATTTATTTGATTGATATCTTTACTTCTACTGATTTCTTTTATTCCAAAATGGATAAAGTGATAAATCCAATTTAGCCATATTCTATCTAATGATTCATTCCATTCATTTTGTTCTATTTGAGATATTTTTTCTTCATAAAAATTTATTTTACTATGATGATTCATGGTACTGTATTCCTTTATGATAAATCAAAATTATATGGATTTTCTACTGTTTTATTTGTTAGTATTAATTTTTTATATCCTTTATCTTCGGCTTCTAGGATTGCTCGTTCTGCTGGATTAATTGTTCTTTTTACAAGATTATTTACACTACGCATTCCAGTAGCACTATTGGAAATATTATCTAAAATAGCTTCTATAAAACTATCATCTGCTATCATATCAATTCCAAATTGTCTTTGATATCGTTCTCTTTTTTTCGCAAATTCACTTAATTTAGAACTAAGTAAAATTCTTTTTTTGGTATCTCTTGTTAAATCTTCAAATCCTAGTAGAGTACTAATTCTTGATAATTCTTCTAATGAGAAATATCCTTTTTCTATGATTTTTTGTCTCATTTCTTCTTCTGTTCCTAATGTTTTGACCTCGTCTATATTTCCTCCAAAACCGATATCTCTTTTTGTTTGGGTAATTCTATCAAATACTCCTGCATATACTTTATTTGTCATAGATGAATCAAATGTAAAGGTGTAGCGATCATTATCGATTGGAAAGCTTCCTCCTGCTGTAAAGGTTAATAATATATTTTTTACTGCTGATTTTAAATCTAAATCTGTTTCATTTAATTTATCAAATTCATCTAAAAATACTAATCCTCTTTGTGCTTTTAGTTCATCATAATCGGCGTCTTCATATAGCCCAACAATGACATCTTCTATACTCATTCCTTTTATTCCTTGTGGGATAATGTTAGATGCATTTACGGAAAATGATGGAATATCTAAATAATCACAAGCTGCTTTTACGGTTTCTGTTTTTCCTGTTCCTGTTGGTCCTACTAAAAGAATTGACTCTACTGTTTCTCCTTCTTCTGCTGTATAATTCATATATAATTTTTGAGCGAATGTAGATATTGCTTCATCATGTCCAAATACTCTTTCTTTTATGTAATCTCTTAGCCCTTGATAAGAAACATCTCCACCCATTAAGTCTTTTGTTGATACAACAGGAATACTACTATAATCTACTTCAGGTTTTGGTTCTTGCTGTTGTACTTGCTCTACTTTCTTATTTAATTCTACTGATTCTATTTGCCCATTGGAAACATTAATTTTTGTAATACCTTTTGCTTTATTAAATTCTTTAAAGGATTGAATTAATCTTTTATACTTCGCAATAATTAATTTTATTTCTTCTATATTATCACTTTCTAATATCTCATTTAATGCTTTTTCATTTAATACAATGGATGGTAGAGACTTATCCATTACATAAGACAGATAACTATCATCTGAATTAATCATATCTAGATTTATTTCGTTACGAGTCATATATCCTCGATCTTTATTGGTATCTAAATAAACCATTGTATCTTTAAAGTCATCAAAAAAATAGTTCATTAAGAATTCTTCTTCTCCATCATACTCATAAACGTATTGTAACTCATCTTTTGTAAAAATCATGTCTATTACATAATTATTATCTAAGTCTTCTGTATCATATGCATAGGGAATGATTCTTTTTCCTGTACGAAATCCATCTTCTGTTTCAATTCCTTTTTCTAAAGAAACTGGAAATAGAATATATTTATCGTCTTCTAATTTAATTACTCGGTATTTAATACCATATTGAATATTATCATTTTTTGCCATACTAATCACCTTGGTTTTCTATTATAACCTGATTGAAATAAATATGCAAACAAAAAAAGAGCAATTGCTCTTTCCTTTTTATGGCAAGAAATAGAACTATTTATTATCCATTATCTGGATACATTAAATGATTTGGAGAACAGTTTTCTATTTCTGAATAAGTTTTTTTTAAGTCTGTACAATAATCTAGTATTTCTTCTTCTGTTTCAAAGACTTTAGAAGAAAACTCTAATACATAAGATTGAAAATCTGGAATGGAGTCTGGTGATATAGTAGCATGAATTTCATTTGCTATTTTCTCTGCTGTATTTATAGTAGAGTTTATGTTTAAATCTATCATGATTTGGTTATCAACAAAATTTTTCTCTTTTTTTTGATTAACTATTTCAGGAGTTGTCTTTGTTGTTTTGGACTCTTCTTTTCTTTTCGAACTTTGATTTTCTACTACATAATAAATACTTAAACTTATAGAAATTATTATAAAAATGATTGCTAGTATAGTATATTTTTTCATATTTTTCCTTCTTTTTATGAAAAAAAGTCATTTATTATGACTTTTTAAACAGCAGTATATCCTCCATCAATTGGTAAGATTACTCCTGTTACATAGCTTGCTTCATCACTTGCTAGGAATAATGCTCCTGCATTTAATTCTCCTTCATGTCCATATCTTCCTAGTGGAACTGTTGCCTTCATGTAAGCTGTAAACTCATCTGTTATTAGAGTATCATGAGTTAATTCTGTATCAAAGTATCCAGGGCAGATTGCATTACATGTAATATTGTATTTTGCAAGTTCTGCTGCTACTGCTCTTGTGAAGTTTACTACTCCTCCTTTTGATGAGTGATATGCTACTGTGTCTAGTGCAGTATTTCCTACTAATCCATACATTGATGCAATATTAATGATTCTACCATAATTATTCTTTTTCATAATATTGGCAAATGCTCTTGTCATTTTAAATACTGAAGTTTGATCAGTTTCAATGGTGAAATCCCATTCTTCATCTGTCATTGTCAATACTCCTGCATTTTTCGCACTACCAGCACAGTTTACTAGAATATCTACATGTCCATATTCTTCTTCTGCAAGAGCTGCTGCTTTGTTGATATCTTCTGTACTTGTAACATCACATTTGATTGGAAGTACTTTTACTCCTTCACTTTCTAATTCACTCTTTAATTCTTCTAATCTTTCTAGTCGTCTAGCAAGTATTACTAAATCTGCTCCTTGTTTTGCAAATCCTCTTGCCATTTGTTTTCCAAGTCCTGAGCTAGCACCTGATATTACAGCTACTCTACCTTGTAAATTAAACATTATTTATCATCCTTCCTTCTTTGTTATCATTTTTTTCATTATAACACATTTTTTTCATTATAACATTTTTTTCTTTTTTTATTCTAGTTAATGATGAATCAATTATAACAAAAAAATAGATTAATACATTAGTTTTTTGATAATCTATTATTGAAAGAATAAAAGGCAGAAAATGGAATTATACATAAGGATACCATTAAAAATGTGATAGCAATATCAGATTAAAATGAACTAAATTTTATCTTTTATGAGTTGCTAGTAAAAATGGTTAGTATAATGAATAATGAGATATTAAATGAGTTAGTAAATTTCTATTATTCCTTTAAAAATAAAAACATACTATAGATTACATATACTAAGTTCTTGTTTTCATCCAATTGACTTTTGGGATTATCATCTAAATCATAACTTATTGTTTTTAATTTTTTATATACTCTTGCATATTTCCTAATGTTTAATCTAATATTTTATGATAATAATATATATTTATCCCTATATATATGATTTTGGTAATTTTAGTCGACTAAAAATTCTTTACTTTTTATGTGTAAAGATATCGTAAAGGTTTCTTTACTTTCATTTTCAACTATGTTATATTTTCTTTGTAGTATAGGAGGTATGGTATATGGATGATAGAGTTTTACCCATTGGTAGTGTGGTTACTTTAAAAGGAAATCCAACTAGACTTATGATTGTTGGATATTTAGTTAAAAATAAAGAAACCGATACAATGTATGATTATTGTGCTTGCATTTTTCCTAATGGATTAGATGTTAACAATAATATTCTATTTAACAGAGAAGATATTGACGTTATATTTTTTATAGGTTATCAAAATAAGAAATCTATTCTTTCTACTAAATTAATTAAAGATTGTATTGATAAAATTGATAAAGGCGAAAATGTTGAAGAGATTTTAACTGATTTAGTTAAGGATAATATTAAAGATAATACTATTAAGGGAGGCAATGATTAATATGCATAGATATACTTCGAGTGAATGTTCTACGGTTGATGAAAAAGGAGAAAAAATATCTGAAGAAGAAGCCGTTATAAAATATAAAGACTTGTTGCAAACACTTGTGGACGACAATACTACTACTGCTATGGCCTTAGGCTTTGCACAACTTGTCGTATCTGGAATATGTATTGGATTGGCTGCTTATACTCATGATCAAAATATTGCTGTAATAGTAAATGGTATTTCTGTTCCAATTTTATTGATTCCTGCTAGAAATATGCTAAGAAATGTTGCGTTATTAAAAGGACAAATAAAAGCTGTAGAAGATGGAAAAGTATCCGATGTTTTAGATATGTTAGAGGAGTTAGAAGCTGTACATAATGATTTTGAAAAGGAACATGGAAGTGGAAGAAAAAAGTAATTTATATGATACTTTACCACTTGCAACTGTTATTAAAGTTAAAAATTCTGATAAGTTATTAATGATTACAAAAAGAATTGATAATTCAAATTTTGATTATGGGTGTGTGCCTTTCCCTGAAGGATTTTATCATCATGATGTATATAAAGGTATTGTAAAAGATGATATAGAAGCAATTTATTTTATGGGTTGCAAGAATGTATAATGTGAAAAGAGGTTTTATAATGATAAAAAAAGGGATGATATTGGATATAAATGGTCGTAAAGGTATTGTATGTGGTATGAAAGAATATGATAGTCAATTATATATTAATGTAGGTTTTAATGATAATTCCATAGATTATACTATATATAGTGTTGAATTTTATGATGAAGAAATGGTATTAAAGAAGGTTAAAGATACTCAGATGCTTGCCAAATTAGCTTATGATTTTACTATGGAAGCATTACATGCATCTGAGTGAAAGGAATGTTAATATGGATGAAAACACTGAGTTTGCTAAGGCAGAAAAACATATGAAATATTTAAAAGATAAATGGTTGCAACGTAGTGTTGATTTAATGAATGAAGCTAATGATGCACATGATCTTGCTAATAAATATATGGAGGCAAGTTTAAAATGCAATGAAGTAGCAAATAGTTTACGATGTCTGTCTGATGCTTTACTTAATGATATAGAGGATTATAATTCAGCAGTTTCTTTAATCTCAAAGCATAAAATATATCATTATCTTTCTGATATAGCAGATAAACTAAATGAATCTTCTAAGGAGACCAATGAAAATGGGGTTAAAGCTGAGAATCTTGCTGATAATTTTCAGAATTTAGCTAAGGAATATCAAGAAATTCAAGGGAAGTATATTGATGATTACAATAGGCTTTCAAATGAATCAATTACTGCTGCTAGGATTGCCCAGCAAATTTCCTCAAATAATTGCTATAATGGTAATTATGATGTAACATGGGAGTGAGTTAATTTATGAGTGATATTGTTATTTTAGATTCGTTTTCAAGTGATGTTGATGAATTTTGCAATTATTTAAATTCTTTATCTAATAATTCAATATTATTTTATAGTGATATAAAAAAAATAAAGAATGAAGCTCATTCTATTCCTAAACTTCAAAATAATTCAGGAATTTCTCTAGATTCTTTATTGACTGAACTTGATGATTTAGATCATGATATTAAAAACTTTTTTTTGGATTTTCCTGCTGAAGCATTTGTTATGTCAAATACAACTCAGATGTTAAGAGATAGAATTGGAAATGTGGAAAATAGCGTTGATCGTGAAAAAATACTACGAATTTTGAAAAATGTAATTACTGCCTATGATGAATTAAAGACATATATAAAAAATGGTGAATTAACTGATGTAGAGAAAGAAATGTTATCTTCATGTATTGATGAAGAAGGAAATGTAACCAATTGGGAACAGTTAATTACTCTTTGTTCTCAATTATGTGAAAACTATGACGAATCTAATAGTGAAAATGTTGAACATTTAGTTAAATTTGGAACAAAGTTGACTAAAGAATTAACCAAAGAAGCTGCTGGAAGTGATATTAAAAGTTACCTAGGTAGATACGGATTAGGCACTATGGAACTAATTGGAGGAATTGTATTTGAAGGTAAAGAAGGTTGGATTGATGGTGCTACTGACCTACTTCAGGAAGCATTCAATTCTTTTATAGAAAGGGAAAGATTAACAAAGACTGCAGTAGGACAAATGGATGAAGATCTTATTAAATCGATACTTAAAAATAACTCTTTTCTCAAAAAATTAGGTCCTACATTTGCTGCAACTATGATAGTGACATGCATTGCTGATGCCGTAGATGGTGGTGATATGTATTGGGCTAAAGATTTAACGTCTGCAGTTTATTCTACTTTAGCGTTCGAAGTAGGAATGGCTGTTGGAACAGCTATTGGGGGTCCGTTGATGGGGGCTGGTACTGCTGCTGTACTTGATTTTATTGGGACTTTGTACATTGATTCAGAATTTAAAAAATGGGAAGCAGAAGAGGACCTTCGTAATTTTAGTGACGAAGATTTGAGTAAGCTAGAATTTGACAACGTTAGTATGGGAATAATTGATGATGAAAGGTTGAAATCTGGTACTACAGTATTTGATGCTGAAAAATATTTAAAAGACTTAGGTTTTTCAGAATATACAACAAGATATTTAACTAGTGAACTTTTAGGCTTGTCTTTTCGAAATGAGTCTCATGATTATATTCCTCCAGATCTTGCAGCTATTTTAGATTTTAATAAACCTCCATATACTTCTGTTTCTGGGGGAACACCTACAAAAAACATTTATTATGGTGGTCCTGATGGTAGCATGCATTACTCTACTGCTGAATTAGACAAGTATAATGAGATTATGAAATTATTAAAAAATGGAAAAGATAAAGAACTTGGAGCTTATTCTGAATTCATATCTGATAACTATTATGCTTCTATTCAAAGAGCTCGTATGGAAGAGCGAAATGAGTTTATTGATAATCTTAGAACTGATCTTTCTAGTACAAACATTGTTAGTAGTGAGAGACCAATTTAATAATCATATATATTATTTAGCAAAGGAGGTGATTATGTGGGAATAGCTGTAGATCTTGGTAGTCCTACTAAGTTAGCTGAACAAGGTAATGAAATTAGTCAAAAATCAGAAGAATTAAAGAAAGAAATTGACAATATTTATCATATTGTTGATGAACTAAAAGAAGCTTGGAAAGGACAATCTGCAAGTAGATATGTTGATAATATTGAAAAGTTTAGACCTGATTTAGAAGAATTTGCCAAAGCTCTTGATGCTCATGGTAAGGTAATCAATAGTATTGGTGAACAATATAAAGATTTAGAAAACAATTTATAGGAGGTGTTATTAAAATGAATGATGGAATTCTAGTTAATAGTGAGTCTATATATAAAGCAGCCGAGTCTTTAAAAGCATCAGCTGATAAAATCAATTCTTTTTTAGATGATTTTGAGGAATTAATTCAACAAGTTCGTAACAATTATGCTTCAGATACTTCTGAAAAAGTGCAGGCTTCTTTTAACAGAGTAAAAGAACATGGGCCTGAATTTAAGGCGGCTGTAGATGAGTGCTCAAAATACTTATCTGAGACAGTTGCTCCTAGTTATGAAAAAGTTGAAAATAATGCAGCCAATGTTGTTTCATAATAAAAAAACAGATATCTGTTTTTTTTATTTTGAAAAAGTGTTGAAAACAATCTGATTATCGTATTTTTGCTTTTTTCTTTGATATTGGGTCTGGTGTTAGTTCATGGGTAACAAAATATATTCTTTTTTTGGGATAAGCTAGTTCAATGATATCATTTGCTAAAGATAGATAACAATATTCTTGAAATTCTAGTTTCCCTTCATTATTTAAATCTGTAATAAAGTCTTCTGTTAACTCTTCTATTGGTCCTAAAAAGGGAAATTCTCCAATATACTCAAATTTTGGATTATAAATAGCTACTGGAGTTGCAAAGTCTATAATAGCAGAATACTCTTCTCCTGTTTCATTTTCTGTATAAGAGATGATATTAAAAGCATGATTTTCGGAAGGAGTTGAATCTATTTTTTCTTTTCCAATCATAATATAGGATTCTATATCAAAAAACGATAAAATATTTTGAGCAATAACAGCATATTCTGTACACATTGCATTGCCTTTTTTCTTAAACCAACTTAGTCCATGTTCTTTTACAGGAGGAAAATAAGTTTTTTCATCTTTATAAAGTAGTGAAAACATTTCTTCTCTACTGATATCTGGTATTAATCCAAAGTATTGTTTGATAAAATCTTGTAAGTAATAAAACAGTTCAAATTCATTGATAATTCCTTTATCTTTAATCCAAGAACAGAATTCATATATATAGTCATCCGTATCAATATAGTAATACTTACCATCATTTCCTACTAAGCCATCTTGATCATAATTATAAGATAGTCCATATACGATTCGCATTCCTTTTGGTATATATCCACCATATACATTTCTAATATCAATAAATAGTTCTTTTTGATCATTTAATTGACTTATCGGATTATAATCTAGGTTATATCCAATCGTTTCAATTCCTTTATTCCATACTTTACTATCTAGTTCTAAATCTTTTATTCTCTCCTGCACATATTTTTTTAATTCTTCTTCTGTTAGTTCTTCTATTTCTTGATAATAATACATATACATTCCTTCTTTAGTTTTTTATTATAAAATAAAATTTTCTTCTTGAAAAGAAAATTTACTTGATATATTATATTCTCTATTAAGGAGGAGAATTATGCAAAAAGCTGATCAATATAGAATGCATTCTTTTCGAAAACATATTCTTACTACAGGAGGAAGGAAAGAGTTATTTGAATTACCATTTATTCAACAAATTATCATTGATATTATTGAGAATGGGGACCCTATTTTAAAATCTATGGGTAAATCCACTTTATATTATAAAGATGCTAATGAAGATGGAACCTTTGATATATGTGGAAGAATGAATGGACCTGATGTGAATTTAGTTTATGTAATGAGTTTTTGTGATAATCAAGAAAATGATTATTATTTGCTTTTACAAAGATATGAAAGGATGTACAAAACTCGAATGAATTTCAGTTATCCTATTGGTATTAGTCATACTGATTATTATTTAGATTATGATGGTAATGTTACAAAAAAGATTGATTATCCTATTCTTTCAGATACCAATCATCAGGATGGTTTATTATCTGTTATGAAAGAAAAACAATTTATTAAGGAAATAAAGTAAATAGAAGTAGTCAGGAATAATTTCCTTACTATTTTCTTTTTACTTTTGGAGAATTAAAGATTACCTCAGGAGTATAGTATTCATCTGATGTGGAAGTTGCTTCCCATCCATAAGCTTCAATTATTTTGGAAAACTCATCTAATCTTTTTTCTGGAATTGTTATGATTGGTTTTTCCGTTTCTAAGAATTCAAAGGAGTCCTCAAGAATTATACTGGAGTTTCCCTTTTTTCGATAATCTTCATTGATTAATAAAGTACATATTTTTGCTTCCTCTTCTGTTTTTTTAAGTATTGATAATCCTACAATTTCAAATCCATCTAGATAGAAAATTGCTTCTCCACTTCCCTCTAAAATTCTTGGAATGTTGGTCTGAAAATACCAACGGTAGTAGTCTGGATATTGAAGTTTATTATAGTCTGTTAATAAATAAAGTTCATTTACTGCTTTTGAAAAGTTTTTATCTCTCAATTTACTTAATACAAATTTTTCCATAGCATCACCTCAACTTTTCATCTTAGTATTATAGCATAATGAATCGTTTTTTCAATGAAAAAAGAATGATGTTTGTAATCATTCCTTTATTACTAATGGTGCCGATTAAAGGACTTGAACCTTCGACCTACGCATTACGAATGCGTTGCTCTACCAACTGAGCTAAATCGGCATTGCATACTTAGTATATCATAAATCATAAAAAAAGTAGAGATTTTTCTCTACTTTTCTTCTTTATAGTCACAGGATGAGCATTTTACTTTACCATTTTTTTCTGTTAACATTTCTCCACATTCTGGGCATTTTTTATCGATTGGTTTATCCCAATAAGCGGTTTTACATTTTGGATAATTATTGCAGCCATAGAATACTTTTCCTTTGCGACTTTTCTTCTCTACTATTTTTCCTTTACAGTTTGGACAGTCACAGATTTCTACAATTGGTGTTTCTTCCTTTTTAATATATTTACATTCTGGGTAATTACTACAAGCAACAAATTCTCCATATCTACCATTTCTAACTACTAGAGGATTCCCACATTCTGGACAAGTTTCTCCTGTCTCTTCTGGAGCTTTTTTCTCCATATCTGTGAAGGCACTTTCTACACGTGGTTCAAATATGTCGTAAAATTTCTTTAATACTTCATTCCAAATCAGTTTTCCTTCTGCTATCTTATCTAAATTATCTTCCATCTCTCTTGTATAATCTGTATTGATTAAATCACTAAAGAATTCTTGTAATTTATCTGTTGTTTCAATTCCCATTACAGTAGGTTTAAATTTCTTTTCTTCTAATGTGACATAAGATCTTGATTTAATGGTATCAATGATTGTTGCATAAGTTGATGGACGTCCTATTCCTAATTCTTCCATTTCTTTAATTAATTTTGCTTCGGTATAACGAGCTGGAGGTTTTGTAAAGTGTTGAGTTGATTCTACATTGGTTGTTTTACATACTTCATTATCTCCTATTTCTGGTAATATTTTGTCATCACTTGATTCATAATCTTTGTATACTTTTAAATAACCGTCAAATATTAAGATACTTCCAGTTGTTTTAAATTTATAATCATTATTATCAAAAATAATTGTTGTCTGATTTACAGTAGCATCACTCATTAGGCTTGCTAGTGTTCTTTTATAAATTAGACTATATAATTTAAATTCATCATTACTTAAATATTGTTTTATTTTTGTTGGTTCTCTTAATACACTAGTTGGTCTAATTGCTTCATGGGCGTCTTGTACATTTTCTGTTTTTTTACTTTTCTTGATGTAACCAATATATTTTTTTCCATATTCTTCTTCAATATATTTCATCGCAGGTCTAGTAAAGTCATCACTTAAACGAATAGAATCTGTTCTCATATAAGTAATTAAACCTACTGTTTCTGTTCCAATATCAATACCTTCATATAGTTTTTGGGCCACACTCATGGTTTTTCTAGCTGGAAACCCTAGTTTATTAGATGCTTCCTGTTGAAGAGTTGATGTAATAAATGGGAACTTACTCTTTCTTGCTCTCTCTTTTTTCTCTATGGATTCTACTGTATAATCTTCTCCTAAAGAGTCTAGTACATGATTTGCTTCTTCTTCATTATGTAGTTCAATATCATCTTCTTTATATTTAAATAATTCTGCTTCATATTCTGGGAAGATAGCAATTATTTTCCAATATTCTTCTGGAATAAAAGCTTCTATTTCTCTTTCTCTATCAACAATTAGTTTTAGGGCAACACTTTGTACACGCCCTGCACTTTTCGCGCCTATTTTTCTTTGTAATAGTTTACTTAGACGAAATCCAATGATACGGTCTAAAATTCTTCTTGTCTCTTGTGACTTTACTAAATTATCATCTATTACTGTAGGATTTTCTATTGCTTCTAGTACTTTATCATGTGTAATTTCATTAAACAGAATTCTTTTATATTGATTATCCTTAATGTTTAAAGCATCTTTTAAATGCCATGCGATTGCTTCTCCCTCACGGTCAGGGTCGCTTGCTAGATAAATCATATCACTATCTTTGACATCTTTTTTTAATTCTTTAATTACATTACTTTTTCCTTTAATGGGAATATAGTTTGGTTTAAAGCCATCTTCTATGTCTACACCTAATCCAAATTGTCCTGATGTAGCAAGGTCTCTTATATGTCCTTTGGATGATGTTACTTTAAAATCTTTTCCTAGATACTTTTCTATTGTTTTACTTTTACTGGGACTTTCCACTATTACTAAATTTTTTGCCATATTTCTCGTCCTCCTCTCAATACTTATACTAGTCTTTTATATTTTTGTCAATCTTCTTTTTTCTTTCCTTGACAGTTTTCTAAATATTTTTTTACTGGTCCATAACTTCTTCTGTGTTCTTTAATAATACCATATTTTTCAATTGCTTCTAAATGCTTTTTTGTGGGATATCCAACATTATGTTTAAAATCATACATCGGATATTTTTCATCTAACTTCATTAACATTCTATCTCTTGTTACTTTTGCTAAGACACTTGCAGCACTGATGGTAATACTTCTTAAATCTCCTTTAATAATAGGAGTTACTGGAATATCGATATCTAATTTCATCGCATCTGTTAGAACATGTTGTGGTTTTATATGACAATTATTAATTGCTTCAATCATTGCTTCTTTTGTTGCTTCATAGATGTTAATTTCATCTATTCTTTTTTCATCTACAATTCCAATTCCATAGCTTACTGCTTGCTTTTTGATCTCTTCATAGAAATAATCTCTCTTTTTTTCACTTAGTTTTTTACTATCTGTTAAACCTTCTAAATCAAATGTTTCTGGTAAAATACAACAAGCAGCTACTACAGGTCCTACTAGTGGACCTCTTCCTACTTCATCTACTCCTCCAATATAAGTAATTCCTTCTTCTTTTAAAGCTCTTTCATATTGGTAAGTATCTTGACAGTCTAAATATAATTCCATTTTTTTTATTATTGACTTGTCATTTATATTATTCGCATTTTTTTTCTTTTGCAGACATTTTTTTATTGTTTCAAAGAAATATCCTTTGATTTGATCAGTTTCTTCTAGATAATCTTTTTTGTAACAAATAAAACCATCTTGTTGAAAGGGTATTTTTGTTTCTATTTCAATTACATCCGTATTTTTTAATAGACCATGACATACAATACTAGCATCTCCTACTATCTTATATTCATTTTTATCTAGTTTGATTTCTTCTAATTTTTCAAAGATTTCTTTTTTTGTCATTTTATCACCATTCTTATTATAGAGAAAAAAAGAAAATACAGCAAATGTATTTTACTTTTCATCTTCGTTCAATTTCACTGCGTTAACAACAACTGTTTCTATTCTTTTATACTGAATTATTTCATAATTATGATTATAGGGAATGTATATTTTGGTTTGCGAAGTTGAATTTTTTGGAATATCTTTTTCTATCATATTATTATATGCAATTAGTTTGTTATTTTGATTATAAAATAATACTCCAATTTCA
Organism: uncultured Caryophanales bacterium; assembly: GCA_946614095.1. GTDB lineage: Bacteria > Bacillota_I > Bacilli_A > RF39 > UBA660 > UBA3789. Next base: position 18,790 of record CAMOGG010000020.1, read on the forward strand.
ACATAATCTAGATTTTTTTGAGACTTATTCTGATACTCTATTATGATATTTCGATTAGATTTAGTTCTTGAGAGTATTTTTACATCGTTAGTGTAAAATTTTGTATATGGATTTATACTCATTTTTGTAAAAACTTTATAAGTATCATATTTTATGTTACGAAGAGGTATTTTTACATAACTTGTTGTTTGTTTGTCAATCCCAGAAATTGTTGTATCTTTTACATCTACTATTGATTTCTTTTTATCGTAAAACTCTATTTTTAGACTTGCTCTAGCGGGAATATTGGTATTATTTGTTAATTGAATTAATAAATCTCCTGTTGTTAATACATAGTCTTTTGTTTCTACTTTTTGATTTAGGATTTCTTCCTTTTTAGTAAAATCATCATTTCGATTAGGATTGACTGTATTTGTTCCAAAAAAAGTTCTTATTAGTATTAAGACGATAATAACTCCAATAGCGGTACCACTCATAGTAAAGGATTTTTTCTGATTACTTTTTATTTGAGGTTTCCTATTTTGGTTTGTATTATTATTCATTGTAAGCTCCAACTTTTTTATGATTCACCATATGTATAGGCACTTATAATAACTGGTTTGGCTTTTTCATAACTGATGTTTTCATAATTGTCGTCAATTGGCATTCTAATTTTCATAGAAGAAGTTGAGTTTGGTTCTATATCACTTTCAATATTACTTGAATAGGCAATTATTTTATTTTTCTTGTCATAAAATAATACTCCTATTTCTAATGCATCTAATTTTTCAGATGCTTTATTCTTGTATTCTAAAATATAAGAATCTTCTGATACATTACTATTGATAATACTAATATCATCTGTATGAAATTTTAATGAAGCCGTAGGAAGTAATTTTGTTGTCACTTTATAGGAACTATAGCTACCTTCCCACATGGTTGCTAAGCCATAACCAGTTCCATTTGGTTTAATTCCACTTATGTAGACATCTATTACATCAATGATGTTTTTACTATTATCTAATAATTCTACTTTGATATCGGCATTTGCTCCATAATTACTTTTATTTTCAACTTCTATTAAGATACTTTTATCTTCTAAAACATAATCTTTTTCTACATATTTCTTATTGATTTCTTTTTCAATGTTATCTAATTCTTTTACATCTATTGTAGAGATTGGAATTTGCTGCTTTAATGATTTTATTTCTTGTGATAAACGAATGATACCAATAACTAAAGCAATAATGATTATCACTAGTACCGCAAATAGAATTCCTATTATCTTTTTTGATTTTTTTTGTTGAACTTCTTGATTTATATTATTATCCATATTGATAACCTCCTTATTATAGTTTCAGTATATCATTATTAAACTTCTTATTCAAGAAAAAGAGCGTAACTTTACGCTCTATCATTGGACTATTTTATTAATTATTTCTTTTCTTTTGGTTTCAAAACTTTTATAAAATTCCCATTTTGATTCTGGTACAATTAATCCTCTTCTATTATAAGCTCGTTGTGTTATTTCTTGAATGTCAACATCTAAATATGATGCTAGAATATCTCGAAACATTGGATATCGTTTTATGAACTTTTTACATTCTTCTATATTTGGAAAAGAATATAATTCACTGTCATATATGGTATCCTCTCCTATATAATTTTGCTTTAAAGACCTTTCAAAATCATATAAAGGTGCTAATCTTAAAACCCCATTTTTATCTTCTTCAAACATTATATTTTCATTATAACGATCTACTTGTCCCATATAGATATCTAGTGCTATTAAGTTTAACATTTCTACGCATAGTTTATGCTCATTTTCTTCGTCTTTTGTCTTTTCTAGCATCATTGAGAATTTATTCATATGTTTATCAAATTGATATTGCCTTAAATAATGATACTTTCTATTAGGTCTTTTAAAATCATTGGATGCTATTTGAAAATCATATTCTGTTGGAGTGATATCTCCATAAAAAGACATTCTTCTTAAATCAAATTCTCCTACTCCTACTATAAAATAGTGGGCACATCTTATATTATGAATTGCACATAATTCTTCTCCAATAAATTCCGCATGATTGAAGTCTTTATGAAAAATTTTAACAGGTCTAGTTTCGTCTCTTATACTTTTCTTCTTTGGTCGATTGCTTATTAAAAATATTTCTGAGTCCTCAGTAAGGCACTCACTTAAATCCATCATTTTATTCTATCAAAAGTGATTTTTCCAAAATAACCATTTTTTAAATCTCTAATAATGATATTAGAAACTTTTTCATAATCTGTTATTCCACCTTTTGACAAGGCACCTCTCTTCTTTCCTATTTGATTGTAAGCTTCTATAAGGTCATCATCTAATTCACTGATTTCATAACGGTCTAGTAACTTCTCTGGATATAGATTATACATTTTTTTTAAAATAAAGCAAGCAATTTCATCTAAATTTAATATTTCTTCTTTTATAGATGAAAAAGCTGCTAGGACATGAGCTTGCTCTTGATCTTTTAATTTTGGCCATAATACTCCCGGTGAATCTAATAATTCTATATCTTTATTAATACGAATCCATGAAAGAGATTTTGTAAAACCTGGAGTGTTTCCCACACCTGCCGATTTTTTCCCAACTAGTCGATTAATTAGGGTACTTTTTCCTACGTTTGGAGCTCCTACGATTAGGACTCTGGCTGCTCGCTCTTTTAATCCTTTTTTCACTCTTTCTTGATTAATTTCTTTCATGATTTGTTTTGTTTCATTAATTAATTCTGTAACATTTCCATTCATTAAATCTACTGGAATTACTTTATATCCTCTATTTTCATACTCTTTTAAAATTTTATTTGTTTCTTCTTTATCACATAAATCCATTTTGGTAACAACTAGTATTGTTGGCTTATGTTTTATCCACTCTTCTATATCTTCTATTTTAGAAGATAAAGGCATTCTAGCATCAATTACTTCATAAACAATATCTATTACATTTAATTGTTCTTTAATTTGTTTTTTTGTTTTTGCCATGTGTCCTGGATACCAATTGATTTGGCTCTTTTGAAACACCTTTTCATTATCTTGATTATTCATTAGAAATCACTTCCTTTTTTCTATAACATTATATCATAATTATTAAATAGAATTTATATCTTCCTTAAAATTAATCTCAACACTTTTATCTTCATGAATAAAAATATTTTCAATATATTTTACAATTCTATTTCTT